>NZ_JBFWMI010000043.1:0-27729 GCF_050251695.1 Macellibacteroides sp. | reverse complement strand
AGGTGCTTGAAGGGTTAGAAGCTGTACGAAAAAGACCTGCCATGTATATTGGCGACATCAGTGAAAAAGGTCTGCATCACCTGGTGTATGAAGTAGTAGACAACTCTATCGACGAGGCCATGGCCGGTCATTGCAACAAGATTGATGTGGTTATTAACGAAGACAATTCAATTTCTGTAGCTGACAACGGACGTGGTATTCCTGTTGATTTTCATGAGAAAGAAAACAAATCGGCATTGGAGGTGGTACTTACCGTTTTACATGCCGGTGGTAAATTCGACAAAGATTCATACAAGGTTTCCGGAGGTTTGCATGGTGTAGGTGTTTCGTGTGTAAACGCATTGTCGTCTTACATGAAGGCCGAAGTACGTCGTAACGGCAACCTGTATATGCAGGAGTATTCTTGCGGTAAGCCGCTGCACGAAGTGCAAATTGTAGGAACCTCTACTGTTACCGGTACTAAGATCACCTTTAAACCGGATGGTTCCATTTTTACCACAACCGACTATCAGTACAAGACGCTGGCCGACCGCCTGCGGGAACTTTCTTACCTGAATGCGGGTATCACCCTTACGCTGACCGACAAACGCTCGCCTAAGGAAGATGGTACTTTCAAGACCGAAATATTCCATTCGGATGAAGGTTTGAAGGAGTTTGTTCGTTACCTGGACCGCACCAAAGAAAAGCTGGTGGATAATAGCATCCATATCATTACCGAGAAACAGGGTATTCCTGTGGAGGTGGCGATGACTTACAACACCTCTTACAACGAGAATGTATACTCTTACGTAAATAATATCAACACCATAGAAGGGGGTACGCACCTGGCCGGTTTCCGCAGAGGTCTGACCCGTACACTGAAAAAGTACGCGGAAGATTCGAAGATGCTGGATAAGGTGAAGGTGGATATTCAGGGCGACGACTTCCGCGAGGGGTTGACGGCTGTTATCTCGATCAAGGTGGCCGAGCCTCAGTTTGAAGGACAGACCAAAACCAAACTTGGTAACAACGAGGTGATGGGTGCTGTGGATATGGCTATCGGCGAAGCGCTGGGTAATTACCTGGAAGAGCATCCCAAAGAGGCCAAGATTATTGTTGACAAGGTGATTCTGGCCGCTACGGCTCGTCACGCTGCCCGTAAGGCACGCGAAATGGTACAGCGTAAGTCGCCGCTGTCGGGAGGGGGACTTCCGGGTAAGTTGGCCGACTGCTCGTCCAAGGATGCTGCCATATGTGAGTTGTTCCTTGTCGAAGGGGACTCGGCAGGTGGTACGGCTAAACAGGGCCGCGACCGTAACTTCCAGGCGATCCTGCCGCTTCGTGGTAAGATCCTGAACGTGGAGAAGGCTATGCAGCACAAGGTGCTTGAAAGCGAGGAAATACGCAATATTTATACGGCACTGGGTGTGACCATCGGTACCGAAGAGGATTCGAAGGCGCTGAACATTGCCAAGCTTCGTTACCACAAGGTGATTATCATGACCGATGCCGACGTGGACGGAAGCCACATCGCAACGCTTATTCTTACTTTCTTTTTCCGCCACATGCGTCCGCTTATCGAAAACGGCTATGTGTACATCGCCACTCCCCCGCTCTACCTCTGCAAGAAGGGTAAGACGGAAGAGTATTGCTGGACAGATCAGCAGCGTCAGGCCTTCATCGACCGCTATGGTAACGGTAACGAAAACCAGATCCATACACAACGATACAAAGGTTTGGGAGAGATGAACGACCACCAGTTGTGGGATACGACTATGAATCCGGAACACCGTACCTTGCGTCAGGTTACGATTGATAATGCTGCCGAAGCCGATCTTATCTTCTCTATGTTGATGGGTGAAGAGGTTGCTCCGCGTCGTGAATTTATTGAAGAGAATGCGACTTACGCAAAAATTGATGCTTAAAAGACTATGGACAGGGAAGCGCTTCTGTTAACAATTAACGAACTGCACCGGGCAGTGGAGGCGGGCCTATCTCCCCGGGGAGAGAACGTACGGCCGCTGATCGGAGTTTCGGCTAATCAGAAAGAGGGGCTTTCCTGTATCAATAATACATACATTCAGTCGGTTGCCGATGCCGGTGGTGCTCCGGTACTTATTCCGGTTACCACCAACCTGGATGCATTGTCGGCCATTGTTTCTCAATTGGACGGACTGCTTCTTACCGGCGGTGGGGATATTAATCCGCTGATGTGGGAGGAAGAACCGATACCGGCCCTTCAGGAGGGTGATCCGGTAAGGGATACATACGATTTTATGTTGTTGAAGCTGGCGGCCGACCGCTGTATACCGGTTTTCGGGATCTGCAGGGGGCATCAGCTTATCAACATGGCTTTTGGAGGGTCCATGTATCAGGATATCCGGACCCAGCATCCTACCGAGACTATCAAGCATAGTCAGCAACACGACAAGGCTTTCGCTTCGCACACCGTTACAGTAGAACCCAACTCCCTGTTGGGGATTCTGACGGACAACCAGGATAAGATTAAGGTGAATTCGCTGCATCACCAGGCCGTAAAGGAGGTGGCTCCTGGATTTAAAGCCAATGCCGCAGCGTCCGACGGTATCAACGAGGGGATGGAGGCCTATCCTTTTTATCCGCTTTTTAGTGTGCAGTGGCATCCCGAAACCATGGCTGCCGCAGGTGATGAGCTGATGCGCGAACTGTTTCGTTTCCACATAGAGGAGGCCACGCTTTATAACCTGGCCAAATCGATACACCGCACGATTCTTTCCATCGATTCGCATTGCGATACTCCGCAGTTTTTTGACGAGGACTTTGATATTGGTCGGCAGGGCCCCAGTAAGGTTAACCTTCCGTTAATGGAGATGGGGCATATCGATGCTGCATTTCTGGTGGCTTACCAGGCTCAGGGTGAGCGGGATGACCAGTCGCTGCAGGAGGCATCCGACTTTGCTTTCAGGCGTTTCCGCCAGATACGGGAGCAGGTGGCGCTTCAGGAACAACGGGTGGGTGTTGCCACAAATACGGCCGACTTGATCCGACTGAAGAAGGAGGGAAAGAAGGCTTTCTTTATCGCTGTGGAAAACGGCTATGCCATGGGAAAGGATCTCAGGAATCTGGAACGTTTCAAAGAGGAAGGGGTTACCTACATTACGCTTTGTCACAACGGCAGCAACGATCTGTGTGATTCGGCTGTGGGTGAACCGGAGTGGAACGGGTTGAGTCCTCTTGGGAAAGAGGCGGTTAAGGAGATGAACCGTTTGGGAATCATGGTGGATGTGTCTCATACATCGGAAGCTACGTTTTACGATGTGATGAAGGAGAGTTCGGTTCCGGTTATCGCTTCGCACTCTTCGGTGCGGGCGTTGTGTGATCATCCGAGAAACCTGACCGACGATCAGATTCGTGCCATTGCCGCCAAAGGGGGTGTGGTGCAGATTTGCCTTTACAACGAATTTATCAATCCGGAACCTGCCAAAGCAAGCATCGACGATGCGCTGGAGCATATCCGGTATGTGGCCGACCTGGTGGGTGTAGACTATGTGGGTATCGGTTCCGATTTTGACGGAGGGGGTGAACTGTTGGGTTGCCGTTCTTCCAACGAACTGATTCAGATTACAGTTAAACTTCTGGGACTGGGATATACGGAACCGGAGATTGAAAAGATATGGGGTGGTAACTTGTTGCGTGTGATGAACGCGGTGCAACAGGCTGCCGGTGTGGATCAACTTTCAAATAATTGAATTATGTTTACAAAAATGCTATATATCTTATTTGCCGCTGCCATGATATCCTGCAGTCAGACTCCCTCTTCCTCTTCAGCAAAAGTGGAATCGCAACCGGTTAAACAGCAGAACGTACCGGCTTTTGATGCCGACAGTGCCTGGGTGTTTGTTGAGAATCAGGTTAAATTCGGGCCGCGTGTTCCCAACTCGGAAGCGCATGTGGCTTGTGGAAACTACCTGACCAGCGAACTGAAACGTTTCGGGGCACAGGTGTACGAACAGGAGGCTACGCTGACTGCCTATAACGGTACACAGCTGAAGGCTAAAAACATTATCGGCTCTTACAATCCGGAGAACAGCAAACGGGTGTTGCTGTTTGCCCATTGGGACAGCCGTCCGTATGCCGACCACGACAAGGATCCTGCCAATCATAAGAAGCCGATAGACGGTGCCGACGATGGTGCCAGCGGTGTAGGTGTGCTGCTGGAAATGGCCCGTCAGTTTTCGATTAAGTCGCCGGCCATTGGTATAGACATCATCTTCTTTGATGCGGAAGACTACGGGACTCCCGAATTTGTAAAGGAATATAAAGAAAACACCTGGTGTCTGGGTGCTCAGTTCTGGGCAAAGAATCCGCATGTGAAGGGGTATAAAGCCGACTTCGGTATATTGCTCGACATGGTTGGTGCAAAGAATGCTTCTTTCTTCAAGGAGGCGACATCCATGCGCTATGCTCCGCAGGTTGTGGAAGAGGTTTGGAGTACCGCACGGGATTTAGGATACGGTAAGTTTTTTATCAATGCGGAAGGTGGTGCCATTACAGACGACCATCAGTATGTGATTCTGGGACGCAACATTCCCTGCATCGACATTATTTATACCGATCCCGAGTCGGACAATGGTTTCGGTCCCCACTGGCACACACAAAACGATACAATGGATAATATAGACCGTGAAACACTGAAAGCAGTGGGACAAACGGTTCTTCAAGTGGTATATAATCATTAAATGGATATAAAAAGATGACGATTAACGAGATTCAGGACGAGATTATTGAAGAGTTTTCAGCCTTCGACGACTGGATGGACAAATATGCCTTGCTTATTGAATTGGGAAATTCATTGGCTCCGCTGGACGATAAATACAAAACGGAAAGCAACCTGATAGAGGGGTGCCAGAGCCGTGTATGGCTGCAAGCCGATTATTCAGATGGGTTGATCCATTTCCAGGGCGAAAGCGATGCTGTGATTGTTAAGGGAATTGTTTCCCTGCTGATAAAGATTATTTCGGGTCATACGCCCGATGAAATATTGAATGCCGATCTTTATTTTGTTGATAAGATCGGATTGAAAGAGCACTTGTCTCCCACCCGTTCAAACGGACTGGTTGCCATGTTGAAGCAGATGCGTCTGTACGCCATGGCTTTTAAATCCAGAGAAGAGGCCTGATCAGAAATCCAGCGTAAGTTGCGAAGGCAACAACGTAAACGTTTTTCTGTGATAAGGGGTTATCCCATGCTTGCTGATCGCTTCGCGGTGGGCACGCGTTGGATAACCCTTATTTTGTTGCCAGCCGTAAGACGGGTACTCTTCCGCCAGCTGTAGCATATAGTCGTCGCGGTAGGTCTTCGCCAGAATGGATGCGGCGGCGATGGACAGAAAGCGACCGTCTCCCTTCACCATGCAGGTAAAGGGGATCTCTTTGTAAGGAGTGAACCGGTTGCCGTCTATAAGAAGTGCCTGGGGTTGTACCTTGAGCTGTTCGATGGCCCGGTGCATGGCAAGGAAAGAGGCTTTCAGAATATTGATGGCATCAATCTCGGGAGCTGTAACCACCCCTATCCCCCAGGCGATGGCCTCCTGTTCGATAAGCGGACGTAAAGCATACCGGTTTTTCTCGCTCAGCTGCTTGGAGTCGTTCAACAGTTCACTCTTAAAATCGGGAGGAAGAATCACAGCAGCAGCAAATACCGGACCGGCCAGGCATCCCCTGCCGGCCTCGTCGCATCCGGCCTCGATAACATCCTTCGTATAGTAGGCTTCCAACATGTACCGTTCCTTTTATTAAAACATACCGGCTACCCGTACAATTCCTGCAGCCAAAACATCAATTTCCTCTTTCGTGTTGTAAAATGCAAAGGATGCACGCACCGTACCTTCTATACCCAGGTGCTGCATAAGGGGTTGAGCGCAATGGTGACCGGTGCGGACCGCTATTCCCAATCTGTCCAGCAGCATCCCCATATCATAATGGTGTATGTTTCCCACAAGGAAAGAGATTACACTGCTCTTATGGGAAGAGGTGCCGTAGATGCGCAATCCCTCGATAGCCGACAACCTTTCGGTTGCATAGCGCAACAGCTCGTCTTCGTAGGCGGCAATGTTGTCAAGTCCTATAGCATTTACATAGCGTAACGCCTCAGCCAGGGCGGTACTTCCGATATAGTCGGGTGTACCGGCCTCGAACTTAAAAGGAAGTTCGTTGAAGGTAGTCTTCTCGAAGGAAACCGTGGCGATCATCTCGCCTCCTCCCTGATAGGGCGGAAGTTTATCCAACCACTCTTCTTTGCCGTAAAGCACACCTATTCCCGTTGGTCCGTATATCTTATGAGCCGAAAACACATAGAACTCGGCATCCAGATCCTGCACATCTACCTTGATGTGCGGAACCGACTGTGCTCCGTCTATCAGTACCGGTACATCGTGCTGGTGAGCGATATCAATCATCTCCTTAACCGGGTTTACCGTACCCAATACATTGGATACATGCATTACGGAAACCAGTCGGGTTCGTTCCGAGAACAGACTCCGGTAGGTATCCATACACAATTCGCCCTGCTCGTTGATAGGTATCACCTTGAGGGTGATTCCTTTTTTGGCAGCCTGTATCTGCCAGGGTACGATGTTGGAATGGTGTTCCATGACCGACAGAATCACTTCGTCTCCCTCATTCATGCATGCATCGGTAAAAGAGGATGCAATCAGGTTAATGGATTCGGTGGTACCCCGTGTAAGTATAATCTCGTGGGCATGGCGGGCATTGAGAAATTGCTGGATTGTTTTTCGAGCCTCCTCGTGTGCCTCGGTGGCAGCCTGACTCAGGAAGTGCACCCCACGGTGTATATTGGCATTTACATTGTAATAACCCTCTTCGATCTTTTCCACAACGCAACGAGGTTTCTGGGTTGTGGCTCCGTTGTCAAGATAAACCAGATCCTTTCCGTATATCTTACGGGAAAGAATAGGGAAATCCGAACGGATAGCTTGAATATCTAACATAGTTGCTTTCGTTTATTGACTGTATAACAGTTGTCAAAGATACTATGTTTATTTGTAAAACGGATACGATCAACGAGGTAGTTTCCTGCAAACGATTGCATTGCATTTGATGTTATAATCAAATAGGATAGAAAGAATATCCGGTATTATACGGTATATTTGTAATTGAGTTCCATTGCATTACAAACTAATATTTTTTATTATGAGAAAAAATCTGCTTCTGAGTCTGATCATTTGTCTCCTTTTCCCCGGCTTCTTATCGGCTAAAGGAATAACCGCAGAACCCGCTTTTTGGTGGAGCGGAATGAAAAATCCTGAACTGCAGCTTATGGTTTATGGCGAGAACATCGCTTCTTTCCGTCCCTCTGTCTCTTATCCCGGAGTGAAACTTAAAAGTTCGGTTGCTCTGGAAAGTCCCAATTACCTGTTGGTTTATCTGGATGTAGAGAATGCGCAACCCGGCACATTCGACATCACCTTTACAAAAGACAAGAAACAAATCAAGATGCCTTACGAGTTGAAGGCCCGTAAAAAAGATGCATGCAAGATAAAGGGTTTCGACTCGTCGGATGTGCTGTATCTGATTATGCCCGACCGCTTTGCCAATGGCGATCCGTCAAACGATAACCTGGTGATGAAGACTGCCTACAAAACCGACCGTAACGACCCGAGTGCACGTCATGGTGGTGACTTGGCCGGTATCGAAAAGCATCTGGACTATATTGAGGATCTGGGGGTGACTGCCATCTGGCTGAATCCGGTTCTCGAAAACGATATGCAGGGTGGTTCGTATCACGGTTATGCCACAACGAATTATTACCGTGTGGATCCGCGTTTCGGTACAAACGAGGATTATGTGCGCTTGATTGACAAGACGCATGCGAAGGGTATGCGTGTGGTGATGGATATGATCTTTAATCACTGCGGCAGCGATCACATATGGATGAAAGACGTACCCAGCAAGGATTGGTTTAACAACCTGGACAAGTATGTAGAAACCAGTCACGTTAAAGAGGTGTACTTTGACCCATATGCTTCGGAATACGACACCAAGAGGATGGTTGATGGCTGGTTTGTTCCGTCGATGCCCGACCTGAACCAACGGAATCCGCATGTGGCGACCTATCTGATACAAAACAGTATCTGGTGGATAGAATACAGCGGCGTGGACGGCATACGACAAGATACCTATCCCTATGCGGATTATAAGATGATGGTGGATTGGTGCAATGCCATTTACAGGGAATATCCTGACTATAATATCGTGGGTGAAGCCTGGATGAATCAGACCATGGGTACAGCCTTCTGGCAAAAAGACAGCAAGTTAAACGAACGGGGCAACACGATGCTGAAGTCGGTGATGGACTTCCGTTTGATGGGACTTTCGCATTCTGCATTTTTTGGAGATGCCGGAGGTATGCAGGCGCTATATGAACATCTTGCTTACGATTACGCCTATGCCGATATTTACAATGTATTGCGTTTCCTGGATAACCATGACACCGATCGCTTTTTGCCTGCCATGCCGGAGAAGCTGGATGCCTTTAAACAGGGCATTGCCTTCATGCTTACCATACCTGGTATACCGCAATTTTACTACGGCACCGAGTTGCTGATGAACGGGACCAAACAAAAGGGTGATGGCTATATCCGGTTGGATGTTCCGGGCGGATGGCCGGGTGATGCTGTAAATCAGTTTGAGGCTTCCGGACGTACCGATATACAGAACGAAGCCTGGAATTACATGCAGAAGTTACTGAAATGGAGAAAAGGTAACGAGGTTATCGCCAAAGGTAAGATGAAACACTTTGTTCCGCAAAACGGGGTATACGTATACGCACGTAACCTGAACGGAAAGCAGGTGGTTGTCATCATGAACGGAAATGCGAAGGAAAGTGTGCTTCCTCTTGATAGATACGACGAAATCCTGAAAGGATATACATCGGGTAAAGATGTGATTACAGGAAAAGTAGTTAGTCTGCAGAAAGAGCTGACGCTGGGAGCAAAAGATGTGTTAGTGTTGGAATTATAGGTTCATTGATTTACAAAGAAAACCCCTTGCCAACGTAGTGATACGTATAGCAAGGGGTTATTATTTTATAGATATTCTCTGCAGATTATTTACAACCGCGGCATCCGGCACAGCTGGCAAGCTCGCCACGGAAACGTTTTTCCACAAGATGATGCAACCTCTCTTTAAGAGCATCCATACGTACGTAATCGATCACGTCGCTTGTAAAAGCTACACTTAACAGCATACGAGCCTCTGCTTCGGGTATACCTCGGCTACGCATGTAGAACAGGGCATTCTCGTCGAGCTGACCGGTTGTCATACCGTGAGAGCACTTAACATCGTCGGCATATATTTCCAACTGAGGTTTCGAATACATACGGGCTTCGCGGCTGGAGCTAAGATTCCGGTTGGTCTGGTATGCCATTGTTTTCTGGGCTCCCTCCTTTACAAGGATTCTACCGCTGAATGCACCCACGGCCTTATCGTTAAGCACGTACTTGAATAGTTCGGTGCTGGTACAATTAGGTACGGCATGGGTAACATGGCTGTACGTATCCACCTTCTGCTCCTGGTCGATGATGGCCATACCGCACAAGGTAGCTTCGGCATATTCTCCCAACAGTTCCACGTAATAGTTGTTGCGTGAAATACCGTTGTTTAGCGATATACCGTTTACAAGCACATTGGCCTGAGCCTCCAGTTTAACATGCAACGACGAGAAACGGGCTGTGGTTGGGTTACTTTCTTCCAGATTGTAGTAGTCGAAATGGCTGCGTTCGGCAGCGAATATTTCAACGACTTCGGTAGACAGAAAGTTTTTGGGATCCATCGTATGTTCGCACACCAACAATTTGGCCTGTGAATCTTCTTCCAGGATAACCAACACACGGCGGTTTGCCATTGTATCCACATCGGATCTAAGTACGTTGATAAGCTGAACCGGCTTCTCAACCACCACACCTTTGGGTACATACAACACGAAACCATCTTGTGCAAGAAGGGTGTTCAAGGCGATGATACCATCTTTTTCGGAAGGTGCCGCCTTGGCATAATACCTGGCTGCAATTTCGGGATGCTCTTTCGTGAAGTTAAGCAAACCTCCGGCATAAACTCCTTCCGGCAACTTAACATCTGGTTTTACACGGTCGTAAAACGAGTCGTTCACCATAAAATACAAACAGGTACTCAGATTAGGTACGTCACAGCGAAACACGTCGTACGGATTCACCGGAATATCCAGTCTGTTAATATTCAGACCGAAGTCGGGCGCAAATGCCTTGTCGACATCGGTATACTTATAATCTTCCGAATTCGCCTTGGGGAAACCGTTGGCGATGAAATCGGCCAAAGCCTTTTTCCGGGGTGCGTTAAGCACTTCCGAAGCATGGCGGTTCACCAGGGCTTCACATTGCGAATAGAGGTCGATATATTGTTGTTCGGCTGCCATATTATTCGTCTCCCATTTCTTTCTTAATCCAGTCGTATCCCTTCTCTTCCAACTCAAGTGCCAGTTCCGGACCTGCAGTTTTCACAATGCGACCTTTATAAAGAACATGTACCACATCTGGTTTGATATACTCGAGCAAACGCTGGTAGTGTGTAATTACTATGGCAGCGTTATGAGGTGTTTTCAATTGATTCACACCGTTGGCAACGATACGCAGCGCATCGATATCAAGACCGCTGTCTGTTTCGTCAAGAATGGCAAGTTTCGGGTCCAGCATGGCCATCTGGAATATTTCGTTACGCTTCTTTTCGCCACCGGAAAAACCTTCGTTTACCGAACGGTTGGACAATTTGGTATCCATCTCCACAACAGCTCTCTTTTCGCGCATCAGCTTAAGAAAATCGGATGCCGATACAGGCTCCAGTCCGTTATATTTACGGTGTTCGTTAAGAGCGGCACGCATAAAGTTAACCATACTTACACCCGGTATCTCCACCGGATACTGGAAACTCAGGAACATTCCTTCTCTGGAACGATCTTCGGGAGAAAGTTCCATAATATCTTTTCCGTTGAATGTTATTTCACCTTCGGTTACCTCGAAGGCAGGATTACCTACTAAAACCGATGCCAACGTACTTTTTCCGGATCCGTTAGGACCCATGATTGCATGTATTTCTCCGGGTTTCACGGTGAGGTTGATCCCCTTCAATATCTCTTTGCCATTAATGTTGGCATGTAAATTTTTTATTTGTAACATATTGATATGTTGAACTATATTTATTAATTCTATATTTAGGTTGCTATTCCGATTATCCTACACTGCCTTCCAATGAAATTGAGAGAAGCTTCTGGGCCTCCACAGCAAACTCCATCGGTAGTTTATTCATTACCTCGCGGGCATACCCGTTTACAATCAGACCGACAGCCTCTTCTGTTGAAATACCTCGCTGGTTACAATAGAAGATCTGATCTTCGTTGATCTTGGAAGTGGTTGCCTCGTGTTCGATAATGGCTGTTTCGTTCTGCACATCTGCATAAGGGAATGTATGTGCACCGCAGTGGTCGCTCAGCAGAAGGCTGTCACACTGGGAGTGGTTTCGTGCATTTTCGGCACGGGGAGAAATTTTAACCAATCCACGGTAGCTGTTCTGACTGTGACCGGCAGAAATACCTTTAGAAACAATGGTGCTTTTCGTATTTCGGCCCAGGTGTACCATCTTTGTTCCGGTATCTGCCTGCTGATAGTTATTGGTAACGGCAACCGAATAGAATTCGCCTACCGAATTATCTCCTGCCAATATGCAACTGGGGTACTTCCAGGTAATAGCCGAACCGGTCTCGACCTGCGTCCACGATATTTTACTAAAATCGCCTTTGCAAAGACCCCGTTTGGTTACAAAATTGTAAATACCACCTTTACCCTCTTTATCTCCGGGATACCAGTTCTGAACGGTCGAATATTTAACTTCGGCACGCTCAAGCGCTATAATCTCTACAATGGCGGCATGAAGCTGGTTCTCGTCACGCATTGGTGCGGTACAACCTTCCAGGTAACTTACGTAGGCATCGTCTTCAGCCACAATAAGCGTACGTTCGAACTGTCCGGTGTTAGCCGCATTGATTCGGAAATAGGTTGATAATTCCATCGGACAGCGAACGCCCTTAGGAATAAACACAAACGAACCATCACTAAACACAGCGGAGTTCAGGGCTGCAAAGAAGTTATCACGATAAGAAACGACACTTCCCAGGTATTTCTGTACCAAATCAGGATGATTCTGTACAGCCTCGCTGAAAGAACAGAATATGATACCCTTTTCTGCCAGCGTCTCTTTAAACGTAGTCTTTACAGAAACACTATCCATTACGGCATCAACTGCCATGCCGGATACTCCGGCCAGCATTGCGCGCTCGTGCAAAGGGATACCCAGCTTTTCAAAAGTCTTTAATAACTCCGGATCTACTTCATCCAGACTTTTCGGACCTTCCTTTTGTTTAGGAGCTGCATAATAGATAATATCCTGATAATCGATTTCCGGGATGGATAAGTGAGGCCAGGTTGGCATTTCGAGTGTCTGCCAATGGCGGAATGCTCTTAGACGGAATTCGAGCATCCATTCGGGCTCGTTCTTTTTTGCTGAAATAATCCGGACCGTATTTTCGTCCAGACCTTTATGTATTACTTCCGTATCTATGTTGGTAACAAAACCGTACTTGTAATCGCCGGATGTTACCTCATTAAGAATATCTGTTGAATCCTGCATATATTAATCTTAAACTTTACATGTTACATAAAAACAACCACTATGCTCATTTTGTTCCTATAGGCTGATTATATCCTCATAAATCAAATCAATAGAAGATTTCCTTCTTCCTTTTCAGGTTCATTATTGTCGAAAATATGGAAGGGAGCATAAAGAGTGGGGACTAAAGAGCCGGTAAAATAGTAGAAGCGGGAATTTTCTTTGGTCTGTTTAGATATCAATTTGCTCTCCTTATCTATAGTTTCATAAAAATTGATAAAAAGACTTAGAAAAAATGTCGTGATCAGCACCCCAAGAATTCCTCCTGAAAGGTGGTTCAATATTCCAAGGGGTGTGGCGTCCACAACATTGTCCACAACCCAGCCTGCCAATGAGATGACTCCTGCAATCAAAGAAAAACCAATGATATAGCTCATAACAACGGATGTTTTTCCAGAGAACCAACCCGATTCCATGAAAAATGCCTGAAACCATAAAGCAATCTGTCCACAAAAATAGATCGCCAGGACAAGGGCCAGAAGCGAAACAACCTGTTTGATGAATCCATCAAACAGGCCTTTCACAAATCCTAAGCCGGCTAAACATACCAATGTTATATCCAACCAATTCATTATAATGTTTTCTTTACTTCCACTTCTTCATATGATTCGATAATATCTCCAACCTTGATATCGTTGTAATTGGTAATATTCAGACCACATTCGTAACCGAAAGCAACTTCCTTAACATCATCTTTATAACGTTTCAATGAGCCAAGATCGCCCGAATAGATTACGATACCATCGCGAATGAGTCGGATTTTGTTAGAACGTTTAATCTTACCTTCCTTAACCATACATCCGGCAACCGTACCAACTTTCGTAATCTTGAAGACATCGCGTACTTCTACGTTGGAAGTTATAACCTCCTTGATATCCGGTGATAACATACCTTCCATAGCCGATTTCACCTCTTCAATAGCATCGTAGATAATTGAATACAGACGAATCTCGACACCTTCTTTATCAGCCTGGCGACGGGCGGCAACAGCCGGACGAACCTGGAATCCGATAATGATGGCGTTTGAAGCAGCTGCTAAAACAACATCCGACTCTGAAATCTGACCTACAGCCTTGTGTATCACATTAACCTGAATTTCAGGAGTAGAAAGACGAATCAGCGAATCGGCCAATGCCTCAACCGAACCATCCACGTCGCCCTTCACAATTACATTCAGTTCCTGGAAGTTTCCAACGGCAATACGACGGCCGATATCATCCAAAGTAAGCATTTTCTGGGTACGCAGACCAAGTTCTCGCTGCAACTGCTCTCTTCTGGTTGCAATCTCGCGGGCTTCCTGTTCTGTTTCAAGTACGTTGAACGTGTCTCCTGCCTGAGGAGCACCATTCAATCCAAGAATCAATACAGGTTCCGAAGGTTTAGCTTCCTCAATGCGAACATTACGTTCGTTGAACATTGCTTTGATTTTTCCGTGATGGGTACCAGCCAATACGATGTCACCCATGCGAAGTGTACCTGATTCTACCAATACGGTTGAAACATAGCCACGACCTTTATCCAAGGATGATTCGATAATAGAACCTACCGCACGTTTCTTTGGATTGGCTTTCAGATCCAGCATATCGGCTTCCAGTAAGACTTTCTCAAGAAGCTCTTCCACTCCGAGTCCTTTCTTTGCCGAGATTTCCTGCGACTGGTATTTTCCACCCCAATCTTCAACCAGGTAATTCATTTTAGCCAGCTCTTCCTTGATCTTCTCAGGATTTGCACTTGGCTTATCTATTTTATTAATAGCAAATACCATTGGTACGCCGGCCGCTGCAGCGTGATTAATCGCTTCAACTGTCTGAGGCATCACATTATCGTCTGCCGCAACAATGATAATTGCGATATCGGTAACCTTTGCTCCACGTGCACGCATGGCTGTAAATGCCTCGTGACCGGGAGTATCCAGGAATGTGATTCGTCGGCCGCTCTTTAATTTCACATTATAAGCACCGATGTGCTGTGTAATACCTCCGGCTTCACCGGCAATTACATTGGCATTACGGATATTATCCAACAACGAAGTTTTACCATGGTCAACGTGTCCCATCACTGTTACGATTGGCGGACGGGTTACCATATCTTCTTCATTATCTTCTTCGTCGGCATTGATTGCTTCAACAACTTCTGCACTTACATATTCCGTCTTGAAACCAAATTCTTCTGCAACAATATTAATTGTTTCAGCATCCAGACGTTGGTTGATTGAAACCATGATACCGATACTCATACAAGTACCGATAACTTTGGTAACAGGAACATCCATCATGTTGGCCAGGTCGTTTGCAGTTACAAACTCCGTAAGCTTCAATACCATGCTTTCGCGTTCTTCCTGTTCCAGCAGTTCGTGCTCGCGACGAGATGCCGCATCACGCTTATCACGGCGATATTTCGCACCCTTTGTATTGGTTTTTCCTTTACTGGTAAGACGTGCTAAAGTTTCCTTTATCTGTTTCTGAACATCCTCTTCACTTACTTCGGCCTTTACCGGTTTTTTAAGACGCGGCTTCTGATCACTTCGCAAGGTGGGACGTGCAAAATTATTTGAACCGGGAGTAGAAGCTACATCCACACGTTCTTTCTTGATACGTTTACGTTTCTTCTTTTCTGCATCATCGCCTGGTTTTACAGGTCCAGATCCGGCCTTTACGGGAGCACCAGGTCTAGGAGCATCGCCCACTTTAACCGGAGCCGCTGGTCTAGGAGAAGAAGCATCCTTAGGTCCTTTGTGTGTTACTACGACCTTCCGTTCAGGGAAGCGCTTGTCGTCGCGTTCTTTTCTCTTTTCCTCCTTCGTCTTCTTTTTGGGACGAGTTGACTGATTGAGTGCATTTAGGTCAATCTTTCCGGTAACCTTTATATTCGACTCAAACTTGGTCGTATTAATACGGTAAACCTCTTCTGATTCGTTTTCTGTCTCAGCAGAAGGTGTCTCAACAGGTTTATCTTCTATTTTTTCAGGTCGATTATCTTTTGGAGTTTCTTTAAGCATCGGTTGTTTATCTTCGACTATTACTTTATCCACTACTATCTCTTTTTGCACTGGTTCAGACACAACTCTTTCCTCTTTAGGTGAATGAGTTTTAACAGGCGTAGTTTCAGCAACAGGCTCTGATTGCACTTTAACTTCCGGAGCAACCTCGTGTCTGACAGGTTTCTCTTCTTTTTTAATAACCGGAGCTTCTTTAACAACAGGAGGTTCCTGTTTTTTAAAGGGCTCGTCCAGGTTGATTTTGCCTTTAGTTACAATACGGGGTTTGTATTCTTCAGGT
Organism: Macellibacteroides sp.; assembly: GCF_050251695.1. Taxonomy (NCBI): domain Bacteria; kingdom Pseudomonadati; phylum Bacteroidota; class Bacteroidia; order Bacteroidales; family Porphyromonadaceae; genus Macellibacteroides; species Macellibacteroides sp. The sequence goes on along the minus strand of NZ_JBFWMI010000043.1, from coordinate 11,720 downwards.
ATTTCAGTCTTAATCTCATAAGATTTTTCTGGTTTGGCTGAACCAACCTCTTCAATCACCTCTTTGCGTTTATCTTTTTGAAAACGGTCTGAAGATGACCGATCGCGGTCTTTCCCGTCATGTAATCCTTTTCCAAACTCATTTACGAGCAAAGCATACTGTTCATCACTGATCTTCGTGTTGGGATTACTCTCAACATGATGACCTTTCTTATGTAAGAATTCCACCACGGAGGTGATTCCCACATTTAAATCTCTCGTTACATTTATTAATTTTATAGGCATATCTAACTTTGTCGTAATACTTATTTATTCATTATCCTGATCTTCAAACTCTGCAGACAGAACCGCCAGTATCTCATCTACTGTTGTTTCTTCCAAATCCGCACGTTCGATCAATTCTGCACGGCTCATAGCCAACACGTTCTTGGCAGTATAGCAACCAATGTTCTTAAGTGCATCGATAATCCAGCTATCGATTTCATCAGAGAACTCATCCAGGTAAATATCTTCTTCGTCTGCACCCTCTATGTCGCGGAACACATCAATTGTGTATTCTGTAAGCATACATGCCAGCTTGATATTCAGACCACCTTTACCAATGGCCAATGAAACCTCTTCCGGACGAAGGTAAACTTCCGCTTTTTTATCATCCTCGCTTACTCGGATTGAAGATATTTTAGCAGGACTCAGTGCACGTTGAATAAACAAGGACACGTTAGACGTAAAGTTTATCACATCAATATTCTCATTGCGAAGCTCGCGTACAATTCCATGAATACGCGACCCCTTCATCCCTACACAGGCTCCAACAGGGTCGATACGGTCATCATAAGACTCTACAGCCACTTTTGCTCTTTCTCCCGGTATGCGGGCAATTCTCTTTATTGTGATAAGTCCGTCGTTTATTTCAGGCACTTCCAATTCAAACAATCTTTCCAGAAAAACAGGAGCTGTTCTCGAAAGGATGATTTTAGGATTGTTGTTTAAATTATCAACCCGTAACACTACAGCACGTACTGTCTCTCCTTTACGATAAAAGTCGGAAGGAATCTGTTCTGTCTTAGGCAACAACAATTCATTACCGTCGTCATCAAGCAGTAAAATTTCTTTTTTCCAAACCTGATATACATCTGCAGATACAATCTGACCGATTTTATCTTTATATTTTGCAAACAAACTATCTTTCTGTAATTCAAGAATCTTAGATGCCAGCGTTTGACGAAGATTCAAAATAGCTCTGCGACCGAAATCAGCGAAGTGTACCTCATCAGTAACCTCTTCTCCAACTTCACAGTCGGCATCAATTTTCCGGGCCTCTGTCTGTGTAATCTGCAACGTTGGGTTTTCCAACTCATCATCAGCCACAACCGTCCGGTTTCTCCAGATTTCAAAGTCGCCTTTCTCAGGATTGATAATAACATCAAAGTTTTCGTCCGTTCCGAACATCTTTGCAATCACGTTCCGGAAAGAATCCTCCAAAACGCTGATCATGGTGTCTTTATCGATATTTTTTAAATCCTTGAATTCTGCTAATGTATCAATCATGCTGATTGTTTCCTCTTTCTTGGCCATAATCTTATTTTACTTGAATCGTATTAAGTATTTTGTATTTTTTATTTCATCAAAAGTATAAATCACATCTTCCTGAACAGTAACTTTCCGTTTTGCACCTTCCGGCTTCACCTGTTTTTCAATGGAAATAACTATACCTTTCTCATCAGCCGATTTTAGCAAACCGGTAAGTTTTATCCCGTTTTTCAACAAGACTTCTACCTCGTTTCCCACATTCTTAAGATACTGACGAAGAACTTTAAAAGGAGAAGTTACGCCTGCTGAACCAACCTCCAGTTCGAAGTCTTCGGCTTCACGGTCCAGATTGTCTTCCAGATAACGGCTCAAAGCCACACAATCATCTATACACACTGCATCGTCATTATCAATCTCGACGACAATCAAGTTTCCTGGTTTAATCACAACATCAACCAGATAATTGGCTGAGGAAGCCAGATAATCTTCCGCTAACTGGGTAATCTTACTTTTTTCTATCATATACATATGGTTAAGAACAAAAGAAGGGGGCTACCCGCCCCCTCCTCATCTTCTCTTTATCGCTTGCAAATATACAAATTATCAGCCTGTTTGCAAAAAAAATATGCCTTTTTATTGCTATATAGGCTGCTGGTGTATTAAAATTCATTAAATAAATATAAAATCAGCGTTTTGTTTTTTCTTCCTCTAGTGAACAATAAACAATTATTAGCGCTTATAAACATGTTTTACAACATAATTTGATTTTATATTGTTATATTTGCAACGACTTAATAAAGAGGCTTATGCTTATAGAAGTTTTTTATATTCTCTTCTTTTTCTTTGCTGGGGAATTTGTCAGTCATTTCCTTGGGGGTTTTATTCCAGGCAGCGTTATCGGCATGATATTACTCTTCCTCGCTCTTGTAGCCGGGTGGGTGAAACCGCTTAAAGTAAAAAAGATATCTACATTTCTCACCCAGAACATGGGTATATTTTTCCTCCCCGCCGGAGTGGGTTTGATGAATGCGTTGGGCATCATCTCCGAATACTGGGTTGTCATCGTAACGGCATGCGTTGTAAGTACTGTTCTTGTTATTGCAACGGTAGGAATTGTTCAACAAAAAATGGGAAAGGAGATAAAAGAAGATGAATAACCTGCTCGAATCGGAAGTTTTTATTCTTACGCTGGTAGTTGGAACCTATGTTGCATCGACGATACTTTACAGAAAGACAAAAATAGGTCTGCTTCATCCGCTCCTAACATCTATTTTGGTGATAATCGCGGTTTTGCAAATTACAGGCATCTCTTATGAGACCTTTCGGGAGGGAAGCCGGATCATTAATTTCATGCTCGGGCCTACTGTTGTAGCTTTAGGTTATGTCCTTTATGAACAGATGAAAAATCTGAAGGGAAATGTCGTATCTATCCTTACCTCCCTATTCGTTGGGTCGCTGACAGGGATAATCAGCGTCATCCTTATATGTAAGGCAATGGGAGCCAGCGACATACTGATTGCATCCATCCAGCCTAAATCTGTCACAACGCCAATCGCCATCGAAATAGCAGAAAAAACAGGCGGAATCCCATCGCTTACAGCAGTGATAGTTGTAGCCGTTGGAATATTCGGTAGTATGGCCGGTCCTTTCATCCTAAAAAAATTAGGTGTCGAAAACCGGATTGCCAAGGGATTAGCCCTTGGAGCCTCTGCTCACGGCATCGGAACATCCGTAGCTATACAGATTGGAGCCATTGAAGGAGCAATCAGCGGATTGGCAATTGGTATTATGGGAATCATGACAGCCATTCTCGTACCTCTGGTACAAGCTTTCCTAACCCTCTTTTGATACCCTACTTTATTGATTTGCAACCTATTTTATTCAGAAAAGGAATACAAATATTGCTTTATTGAATGAAAAATTCTACTTTTGCGGTCTGTTCGATAAACTATTAAACTAATTATATAAAATATTTATGGCTACTACAGCAGATTTCAGAAATGGCATGTGCCTTGATATTGATGGAACATACTATTTCATCGTTGAATTCTTACATGTAAAACCAGGTAAAGGTCCCGCTTTCGTAAGAACCAAACTAAAAAATGTTACAACAGGTCGCATTTTAGATAAAACATGGAATTCAGGAGTTAAGGTTGAAGAGGTTCGTATCGAGCGTCGCCCTTATCAGTTCCTTTACAAGGACGAAATGGGTTACAATTTTATGCACCCTGAAACATTCGAACAAATCTCCATTCCTGGAGAAACAATCGATGGTGTTCAGTTCCTGAAAGAGGGAGATACCGTAGAAGCAATGGTTCACGCTGCCACTGAAACAGTTCTTACCTGCGAGCTTCCGGTAAAGGTAACACTTCAGGTTACTTACACCGAACCAGGAATTAAAGGAGACACTGCAACCAACACATTGAAACCTGCTACTGTGGAAACAGGTGCAGAAGTTCGTGTTCCTTTGTTTATCACAGAAGGTGAATTTATTGAAATCGACACACGCGACGGTTCATACCTCGGTCGTGTTCGCTAAGGAATAAACTAATATTACTAAAGCATAGATGTGTAATTACATCTATGCTTTTCTTTTTTTACAAAACCATCAACTATGTCTGAAAAAACCAACAACCTTCCAATAAAATCGTGGGCTACCGAAGACCGGCCACGTGAAAAAATGCTCCAAAAAGGAGTATCATCTCTTACAGATGCCGAACTTCTTGCCATTCTGATCGGATCTGGGAACAGTAATGAAAGTGCCGTCCAATTAGCCCAACGCATCCTGTTACATGCAGATAACAATCTAAACTCACTTGCCAAACTATCGGTTAATGATCTGGTGCGCGAATTCAAAGGAATTGGCCAGGCCAAGGCTGTTACCATCTGTGCAGCCATGGAATTGGGGAAACGCAGAAATGTGAGCGAAATACTACAGAGATCGGTAATCAGATGTAGTAATGATGCTTATCAGCTGTTTCATCCGCATCTTTGCGATCTTCCGCACGAAGAATTATGGATTGCACTCATGAACCGTTCAGCCAAAGTAATTGTTAAAGTAAAAATAAGCCAGGGAGGAACAGGCGAAACAACAGCTGATATCCAATTAATGCTAAAAGCGGCCATTAGCAATCTGGCATCGGGTATAATTCTTTGTCACAACCACCCCTCGGGCAACTATCATCCCAGTCAGAGTGACGACCGTCTGACACACAAACTATATAGATCTGCCAAACTGATGGATCTCTCGCTTCTTGACCATATAATTGTATGCGACGGAAGTTATTATAGCTATGCTGATGAAGGGCGATTGATTCCGACTGATGAGAGAATTTGAAGAATTAATGTATATTTGCACTAATAAAAAAGTAGCATTATGAATAACGAATTTCTGCAAACTGAAGAAGCTATCGTAGCGATGCTTAAAACAGTATATGATCCTGAAATCCCTGTGAATGTATATGACCTGGGATTAATATATAAAGTAGATGTCGATGATGAAAAGAACGTTCGCATCGACATGACCCTCACAGCTCCCAACTGTCCGGCGGTAGATTTCATCGTTGAGGATGTACGAATGAAGGTTGAGAGTGTAGACGGTGTTAAAAGCGTTGAGATAAACCTGGTTTTTGAGCCCGAATGGCATAGGGATATGATGTCTGAAGAGGCTAAACTTGAACTGGGATTCCTCTAAGCGTTCATAAATGGGAAAAGGCAATAAAATATACTTTATCTCGGATGCTCATCTGGGCGCCCGTTTTCATAGAGATCCCCGGGCGATAGAGAACAAGCTGGTCAGGTGGCTGGATAGCATCAAAGAGGATGCAGCTGCACTTTATCTGCTGGGAGATATGTTCGACTATTGGTATGAATATAAATATGTCGTACCTAAAGGACACGTCCGCTTCCTTGGCAAGCTGGCCGAACTTTCAGACAGAGGAATCGAGATACATTTCTTTATTGGCAACCACGACATCTGGATGTTTGATTACCTTGAAAAGGAGATCGGTGCCATTATACACCGGGAGCCAATAACGGTTGATCTGCTGGGTAAACGCTTTTTCCTTGCTCACGGAGACGAGGTGGACAACCGAAGCCTGGCTTTCCGTTTTATCAGGAGCCTGTTCAGAAACAAATTCTGTCAGTGGTTATATGCAGGTATTCATCCGAGATGGAGTTTCGGATTTGCGATGGGATGGTCGCTTAGCAGCCGTAAAAGCGGTCTTGACAGGGAAGACAAGTACGAAGGAGAAGCTTCGGAATACCTGGTAGCCTTTTCGAAGGACTATTTACAGACGCATCCGGATATAAACTTCTTCATCTTCGGTCACCGGCATGTTATGCTTGACCTGCAACTCACCCATACATCACGTATGCTGATCGGAGGCGACTGGATGCAGTTTTTCTCGTATATAGAATGGGACGGAACAACGTTGTTTCTGGATCAGTTTGAAGGATAAGGCTAAATATTAAACCCAAAAGAATCGCCGAAAGGTAATAAAACCTGGTTATCAAGGGACTATTCAGCATATTATAAACAAAAAGAGGGTGAATTTCAAATGTGATTCACCCTCTTTTTTATAATAAGTAAGTACTACTCTTTGATTAGTATTTCAAGTGTATCTTTTGCAATAGTCAGCTCCTCATCAGTTGGAACAACCATTACCGTCACTTTACTGTCGGGCGTACTGATAATCATCTCTTGTCCACGCATATGGTCGTTCTTAGCTTCATCAAGTTTGATGCCCATGAATTCCATCTCGCGACAAACAGCCGTACGTGTAGACCATTGGTTTTCACCTACACCGCCTGTAAATATAAGGAGATCCAAACCACCCAAAGCAGCTGCATAGGCACCGATATACTTCTTGATGCGGTAATTGTATACATTCATGGTCAAAATAGCCTTCTTGTCGCCATCTTCAATCGCAGCTTCAATCTCACGCATATCAGACGAAATGCTTGAAAGTCCCATCACACCACTCTGTTTGTTAATCAGATCAGACAATCCGGCAGCGTTCAGTCCCTCTTTATCCATGATGAAAGACAAAGCACCAGCGTCCACATCACCACAACGAGTACCCATCAACAGGCCTTCAACCGGAGTAAGTCCCATGGTTGTATCAATACTCTTTCCATCTTTAATGGCAGTAATTGAACCCCCGTTACCGATGTGAGCAGTGATAATACGTTGTTTTTCATAAGGAACACCAAGGACATCACATGCACGCTGAGAAACAAAACGGTGACTGGTTCCATGGAAGCCGTAACGACGGATACCATACTTCTTGTAAAGAGAATAAGGTAAACCATACATATAAGCATAATCGGGCATAGTCTGGTGGAAAGCCGTATCAAAAACGGCAACCTGAGGGATACCCGGTATAATTGCGTCCATGGCACGAATACCTTTCAAGTTGGGCGGGTTATGCAATGGGGCCAGATCAATACATTCAACAACCTTACCGATCACCTCATTGGTGATACGTACACTGCTGCTGAATTTTTCGCCCCCATGAACTACACGGTGACCAACGGCATCGATTTCATTTAATGATTTGATACATCCATATTTATTGTCGGTAAGAATACTCAAAATAAACTGGATTGCCACATTATGTTCCGGCAACTCTTTTTCCAAAACTACCTTTTCACCACTTGGCAAAGTAAATTTCAGAAATGAGCCGGGTAAGCCAAGCTTTTCCACACCACCCTGAGCCATCACCTCCTGTTTGGACATATCAAACAGTTTGTATTTTACCGATGAGCTACCGCAATTCAATACTAAAATTATCATGATCTTTATTTTTGTTATTCAGTTTCTTATTTCGCTGATGCTTTTAACCCGATTGCCTGATTGGCAGCAATAGCAACCATTTTATATATATCATCAACAGAACAACCTCTGCTAAGGTCGTTTACCGGGGCTGCAATTCCCTGGAGGATAGGTCCTACTGCCTGTGCGCCAGCCAGACGCTGAACCAGCTTATAAGCAATATTTCCCACTTCAAGCGTAGGGAAAACCAATACGTTGGCTTTGCCGGCAATCTCGCTTCCCGGTGCTTTTTGAGCAGCAACAACATCCACAATAGCTGCATCAGCCTGCAACTCACCGTCAATTTTCAAATCGGGAGCCATCTCTTTTGCAAGGCGGGTTGCTTCCACAACTTTATCAACCATCTCGTGAGATGCGCTTCCTTTCGTTGAGAAACTTAGCATTGCCACTTTAGGATCCGCCCCAACGATGTCACGGGTTGTCTGTGCAGTTGACACAGCAATCTGTGCAAGTTCGGCAGCAGTTGGGTTAGGCATTACAGCACAATCTGCAAATACCAAAAGACCATTGTCGCCATAGGACTTATCTTTCAAAAACATCAGGAAAGCTCCTGAAACGCAGCTAATACCCGGAGCAGTCTTTACAATCTGCAAAGCAGGTCTCAACACGTCCCCTGTTGTATTTTGAGCTCCGGCAATTTCTCCATCCGCATCTCCTGCTTTAATCATCAGACAACCCAGATACAATGGATTCTCTACTAAAACAGCGGCCTTTTCGGGAGTCATTCCCTTCTTTTGTCTCAACTGAAAAAGCAAATCGGCATAAGCCTCCTTCTTTTCATGATTCAGGGGATCTACAATCGTAGCAAGATCAATATTCTTCAATCCATAAGAAGCAGCCAGTTGACTGATTTCCGTCTTATTTCCAATCAAAATAATAGAAGCCACACCGTCTGCCAATAGTTTGTCGGCAGCACGAAGCGTTCTTTCTTCGGTACCTTCAGGAAGAACAATACGTTGTTTGTTAGCTTTAGCGCGTGTAATAATGTCTTGCAATAAGTCCATAGCGGAAGATATTTATATATTTTAAGATAATTATCTGTTTTCGACTACAAAATTAGGCAAAATGCAATATAGAGTTTACAAAATAAGCAAGATATTTACACCTCAACTTGGCACTTTCACAAACATTAACAGAAGTTTGTCACCTCCCGTTCGCCGGAAAGTATCTGTTGGAGTTCTTCGGCTGACACATTTACACAAAGATTGCCTAAGTGTGCAACGGAGATACGTCCGCGCTCTTCGGATACAATAATCACCATCGCATCTGTTTCCATAGACATTCCCAATCCCGAGCGATGTCTTAGCCCCAATTCTTTCGGAATATTGGCATTCTGAGCAACCGGGAGAATACAACCGGCAGCCCTTATTTTATTATCCGAAATTATCATCGCGCCATCATGAAGGGGACTATTCTTAAAAAAAATATTTTCTATCAATCGGGCATTAACATCGGCATTAAACATTTCTCCAGTATGTTCATATAGAGCCAAATCCATATCTCTTTCGACCACAATAAGGGCTCCCGTTTTTTTCCTTGCCATATTCATACAAGACAGAACAACCGGCGCAATGTACTTTCCCTCTTTTTCGCCGGCATCCTCACGGGTAGAAAAAAGCTTCGCCAGAAACTTCCAGCCTTTGTGAGAACCCAATGCAAGCAGAAAGCGACGGATCTCATCCTGAAATAATACGATTAAAACAACAAAACCTACGCTGATAAATTTATCCAGGATAGCTCCCATCAAACGCATTTCAAGAATCTGAGACATCAGAATCCAGACTACCACAAATGAAACCACCCCACTGAATATACCTAACGTTCCGGACGACTTCATCAATTTGTAGGTCTGGTAAAGGAAAAAGGCTACCAGTAAGACATCAATGAGATCCTTTATGCCAAAATTCATCCACATACGATTACTGTATATTAGAAAGTTTATCAATTATTCGAATCGCCTCAACCGCCTGCTTAACATCATGCACCCTTAATATATCAGCTCCATGCTGCAATGCAAACGTATTCAGCACCGTTGTGCCGTTCAAACTTTCAGAAGGATCCGTATCAAGCAATCTGTAGATCATACTCTTTCTGGAGATACCTACCAGCAATGGCATATCAAAAAGTCTGAACTCGTTCATCCGGGCCATCAGTTCGTAGTTCTGATCAAGGGTTTTACTAAAACCGAACCCAGGATCCAGGATTACATCATTTACTCCCAATTCATTTAATTGTCGTATTTTTTCTGAAAAGTACAACATTACCTCTCCCATAAAATCGGCATAATCCACTTTATGCTGCATGGTTTGCGGCGTACCACGCATATGCATTAATATGTAGGGTACCTGCAGATCGGCAGCAGTCGAAAACATTTCCGGATCCAACTCGCCTCCCGATATATCATTAATGATAGCCACACCGTATTTTTCAACGCAAGCTCTTGCTATTCCGGCCCTGAATGTATCTACAGAGGTTATTACATCCGGGTAATGACGTAAAATGATATCCAGAGCCAACGACAGACGATTCATCTCTTCATCCGGGCTAACCTCCTTTGCATCCGGGCGGGAGGAATAACCACCCAGATCAATCATTCCTCCACCTTCTGCAAGAATGGTTTCAATTCGTTCCGTTATCTCTTTTTCAGTCTGCTTACGGCTGCCCGAATAAAACGAATCTGGAGTAATATTTAATATCCCCATCACCAGGGGCTCTTTAAGTTCGAGAAGAGTTCCTCTAATATTTAATGTTTTAGTAGCGGTCATACATTTATTCTCCCTGAAGTTTCAAACAATTTTCTACAAATGTAAGGAAATAATATAATATGCTTACTTTTGCATCGCGATAATCTGTTAATGAGGTAAGGCTATGACTATTTCTGAATTGTACGAATTATACCTGCACAATCCTAAAGTGACAACCGACAGTAGAAACTGTCCGTTTGGTTCAATTTTCTTTGCTCTCAAAGGTGAAAACTTTGATGGCAACCAGTATGCATCCAAGGCTCTTGACTCCGGATGCGCATATGCGGTAATAGACAATCCTGACTATATCACCGGAGACAGAACCATCCTTGTGGATAATGTGCTCAAAACGCTTCAACAACTGGCACACAGACATCGGAAAGCTTTGGGAACTCCGGTTATAGGAATAACCGGAAGTAATGGCAAGACAACTACCAAAGAATTACTGGCTGCTGTGTTATCAACCAAATACAACCTTTTGTACACCGAAGGAAACCTGAACAATCATATTGGAGTTCCGCTTACTCTACTAAGGCTAAATCACCAGCATGAAATGGCCATCATAGAAATGGGAGCAAGTCATCCGGGCGATATCAAAGAACTTGCAGAAATCGCAGCCCCAAACTACGGCATAATCACCAACGTGGGACAAGCACATCTGGAAGGATTCGGATCCTTCGAAGGAGTAATAAAGACCAAGGGCGAATTATACGATTATATACGCCAGACCAAAGGGAAAATTTTCATTAAAAAAGAAAACAAATTCCTTCAACCCATCGCTAAAGGAATTGAACAAATTAGCTACGGCACAGACGAAAGCTCTTTTGCTTCTGGCAAAGTGGCATCCTGCAGTCCGTTTTTAATCTTCGACTGGAAGCAACAAGGGAAAATTCATACCGTGGAAACTCATCTGATTGGCAGCTACAACCTCGATAACGTGCTGGTGGCCGTAGCCATCGGCCGGTATTTTAAGATTCCTGCCGAGCGGATCAGCCGAGCCATTGCATCCTACGAACCCAACAACAACCGCTCTCAATTTAAAGAGACCGAACACAACAAGCTTATCATCGATGCCTATAACGCCAATCCAAGCAGCATGAAGGCAGCTATCGACAACTTTGCAGCCATGCAGGTTGATACCCCTAAGGCAGTCATTCTGGGCGATATGCGTGAGTTGGGTGAAACAAGTGACGCTCTGCATGCCGAAATTGTAAAGCAAATTGAACAGGCCGGATTCGATAAGGTATATCTTTGCGGCGAACATTTTTCGTCGACCGGCACCAGCTTCATGCATTTTCCGAATATAGAAGAGCTTATGAGCGAACTTACCCAAAAACCATTGAAAGGATACCATATCCTCATCAAGGGATCGAGAGGTATGACCCTCGAAAAAACGCTTTCATTACTATAGTTCCGGCACTAAACAGATATAAAAAAGGGGGATGTTCAGTTTGTTGAACATCCCCCTTTTTTATATTTAATTCATCACTAGTGTCCACTAAAAAAAATTAAGACTTAATTGTCCATCATTAATCACATCAGCAGGCTCTTTTATAAAGAGGTCCTTAATTGGAGTCTTATCCAGGAGCGATGCACTCAATATTCTCAACA
>NZ_JBFWMI010000042.1:0-27758 GCF_050251695.1 Macellibacteroides sp. | reverse complement strand
AGACTTCCTTCAGATTACACCTCGCGATGAACACCCTTGTCGTTGGCTGGACGCTTCCCGCTGTTAGGGCGCGTTGGGGACTTGCACCCGTTAGAATACGTTCGTGCTGGGCGAACAATAAAAAGGGGAGTCCAGTATATTGAGACTCCCCTTTCTTTATTATCGGATAAACAATAACTCTCTGTATTTGGGCAAAGGCCACATCTGATTGTCGACCATCAATTCAAGATCGTCCAGGTGATCTCTGATTTTGTCCAGATAGGGTACTACCGTATCATGGTAGGCCAAAGCTTTCTCACGCTGATCCGTTATTTTGTTCGCTTTCTTCCTGGCTTCCACCATCTCAAACACCATTGAATTAACAGCGTTAAGGTGTCCGGAAATACGTTTGATAAGTCTCAGCGGCTCAGCTGTAAGCTCCTCACTGGATCCGTTGAATAATTGCTGAATCTTTGTTACATTATCCAACAGCACCGTCTGATAACGTATAACAACCGGGATAATATGGTTCAGTGAAAGGTCTCCGAGAACGCGGGCCTCAATTTGGACCTTCTTGGTATAAATCTCCCATTTCACTTCATTACGTGCATACAATTCTTTTTCAGAGAGGACACCTACATTATTGAACATCTTTATTGTTTCAGGTTTTACGTAGGCATCATACTGCAAAGGTACACAGGTTTCGCAATCCAAGCCACGTGATAAAGCCTCCTGTTTCCATTCATCGCTGTAACCGTTTCCATCAAACCGGATTGGTTTAGACTCTTTGATATAGCTTTTCAATACTTCATAGATAGCCTCCTCTTTCGGTTTTCCCGAGGCACAAAGCGTTTCCACACAGTTATAGAATTGATTCAGCTGATCTGCCACTGCCGAATTTAATGCCAACAATCCTGAAGCACAGTTTGCTGACGATCCTACGGCACGAAACTCAAAACGATTACCGGTAAAAGCAAATGGAGAGGTACGGTTCCGGTCTGTATTATCAAGAAGTAATTCCGGAATCTGGCCAACACCAAGACTCAAACCCTTTTTATCGTCTACCTGAATCGCATCTTCAATGGAACTATTTTCGAATTTATCCAGAATTTCAGAAATCTGCGTTCCCAGGAAAATAGAGATGATTGCGGGAGGTGCCTCGTGAGCACCCAGACGATGCGCATTGTTGGCCGAAGCGATACTGGCCTTTAACAACGCATTATGTTTATATACAGCCATCATCGTATTTACGACGAAAGTAATAAACCGAAGATTTTCTTCTCTGTTCTTTCCGGGAGATAACAGGTTAATACCCGAATCGGTACCTAACGACCAATTGTTGTGCTTCCCTGAACCATTCACACCGGCAAAAGGCTTTTCGTGAAGCAGAATTCTGAAATTATGACGTCTGGCTACACGTTTCATTACAGACATAATAAGCTGATTATGATCGTTAGCCAAATTACACTCTTCGTAGATAGGGGCTAACTCAAATTGATTGGGAGCAACTTCATTATGACGTGTTTTAACTGGGATGCCCAATTTATAGGATTCAATTTCAAGATCTTTCATAAACTCCTGCACCCGTGAAGGAATGGCTCCGAAATAATGATCATCCAACTGCTGATTTTTGGCACTTTCGTGGCCCATCAGGGTACGTTCTGTAAGCGATAAGTCTGGACGTGCCGTATATAAATCTTCATCTACCAGGAAATATTCCTGTTCCCATCCAAGGTAATTAATCACCTTTTTCACTTCCGGGTTAAAATAACGGCAAACATCGGCAGCCGCCCGATTTAATGCTTCTATGGAGCGGATAAGAGGCGTTTTATAATCAAGTGCTTCTCCGGTGTAAGAGATGAAAACAGTCGGAATACATAATGTATCATCCACTATAAAAGCAGGAGATGAAGGATCCCAGGCCGAATATCCTCGGGCTTCAAAGGTATTACGTAACCCTCCACTGGGGAAACTGGAAGCATCCGGTTCCTGTTGTACAAGCAGTTTTCCGCTAAACTCTTCAATCATTCCTCCCGTACCATCGTGCTCAACAAAAGCATCGTGTTTTTCGGCTGTTCCGTCGGTTAGAGGCTGAAACCAGTGAGTATAATGAGTAACACCTTTCTCCAACGCCCACATTCTCATCCCGGCAGCCACATGATTGGCTATTTCACGATCTATTGCTGTTCCGCTATCTATTGCTTCGGTAAGAAGTTTGTAGGTTTCTTTCGAGAGGTATTTTTTCATCGCCTTTCGGTTAAATACGTTCTCTCCAAAATATTCCGAGACCTTTTCGTTTGGTGTAATTGCTTCAACGGCTTTTCTATTTGAAGCTTTTTCTACTGCATTAAAGCGAGACATTGACATAATGCTGTTGTTTTGTTGTTGTGTGTGCAAAGATAATAGCATTTATTTATTACATTTAAGCGACAGATGTTAAATTTACACATAAACGATGGTTCTGTCAACTCTTCTCTGTATCTTTAAAAGATTTATATTCGGAATTTACTGGCAGACTATTATCCTTTACATATTTGTTCTTTTTTAATAAACAATACAGTAAATCCAGAAAAAATTGTAGCATATTTGTTTCATGCTAATTAAATAACAATTAATGAAAGATAATACAAATAATACAAAACACAAACTAGGCCTTGTACTTAGCGGTGGTGGGGCAAAAGGATTTGCGCACATTGGGGCATTTAAGCTTATGGAAGAATGCAGACTTAAGCCCGACATTATTGCTGGCACAAGTGCCGGAGCTCTAATGGGCGTTTTGTTTGCCGATGGTTATTCTGCTGATGAAATTAAGGATCTCTTTACCGGAAGGGAGTTTTCTGAATTTGCTGAATTACAAATTCCCAAAGCCGGACTTTTCGACAGTAAACGCTTCCGATACTTTCTAAAACGTCATTTGAGAGCCAAAAATTTTGAGGATCTGCAAATACCCATGGTCGTTATGGCAACAGATCTTGATAATGGTGAAAGTCATGAGTTCAGAACTGGACCTATCGTTGAAGCCGTAACTGCCTCATGCAGTGTGCCTATAATTTTCAATCCGGTCGTAATTAAAGGAATACATTATGTTGACGGCGGACTTTTTCATAATTTCCCGGTGTCTATCATCAGAGGAGAATGTGATAAAATTATCGGAGTAAATGTTACGCCGCTTATACCTCAGAAATACAAACAGACCCTGATGCATATAGCCGAGAGGTCTTATCATTATATGTTTCGTGCCAATACGCTGGAAGATCGGATAATGTGCGATGTTCTGATTGAGGCCGAAGAATTTGGACAATTTAAAACCTTTGATCTGGAAAATGTAGATCTTATTTCGGGCGTTGGCTATACAGCAGCGGTAAAGGCCTTTGAAAAGGTAATAAATGAAAACAAACATGAAACGCTGGTTCGGGCTCTTTCTGCCAGGAAAAAAGAATTACAAACAGATTAAAGTGTTTTTAATAAAGGTTTCGGTGTAATACAATTATAAAACTGTAATTATGAAACAACAAGATAAACCAATTATCTATCAGGTTATACCCCGGCTATTTGGCAACATGAATGATAGATGTGTAAAAAATGGCAGTCTTGCTGAGAATGGCTCAGGCAAATTCTCATCGTTTACACATACTGCCCTAAAATCCATTAAAGAGCTGGGAGTAACCCATATATGGTATACCGGAATTATAGAACATGCTACTAAGACCGATTATTCTGCTTATAATATTCGTCGAGATCATACTGCCATTGTAAAAGGGAAAGCCGGATCACCCTATGCTATAAAAGACTATTACGATGTTGATCCGGATCTGGCAGATGATGTTCCAAACCGCATGGCCGAATTTGAGGCCCTTATCGAAAGGACACATAAGGCAGGATTGAAAGTCATCATTGACTTTGTGCCGAACCATGTTTCACGTCAGTATCATTCGGATGCGAAGGAGTCATTCATTGTAGATCTGGGACAGACCGATAATACGTCGAAGGCTTTTAGTCCCGGTAATAATTTCTATTATCTACCCGGACAAACCCTCCAATTCCACTTCGGAGCCAAGCAAGAGGACTTTGAATACAGTGAATTTCCTGCCAAGGTTACTGGGAACGACTGTTTTACCGCTAATCCCGGGATGAATGACTGGTACGAAACCATTAAATTAAATTATGGAGTGGACTATGCCAATGGAAAAGTAAGTTATTTCAATCCGATTCCGGACACATGGAATAAGATGCTGGAAATTTTAATGTTCTGGGCAGGAAAAGGCATTGACGGATTTCGTTGCGATATGGCAGAAATGGTTCCTGTCGAGTTCTGGCATTGGGCAATCACCCACGTTACCAACTGTTATCCGGTATGCTTCATTGCAGAGGTTTATAATCCGTCCCTCTACCGGATCTTCCTATCCAAAGGAAAATTTGACTATCTGTATGACAAAGTGGGATTATACGACACACTAAAAGCTGTAATAAGAAAAGAAACTTCGGCCTGCAGCATTACTAAATGCTGGCAGGCGGTAGAGGGTTTCCAGGATAAGATGCTCGCGTTTATGGAGAATCACGACGAACAACGCATTGCCTCCAATTTTTTTGCAGGTAATGCTCGCTCAGGGATTCCAGCCATGATGGTTTTAGCCTTCATGCATGTAAATCCGGTAATGATCTATTTTGGGCAAGAATTAGGCGAATCCGGAATGGATGAAGAAGGTTTCAGCGGAGTGGATGGTCGTACCTCAATATTTGACTATTGGAGTATTAAATCGGTAAGGAATTGGGTTAACAATGGGCGGTTTGATGAAACCGGACTTACAGAGAAACAGTGTGAAATCAGAAACATTTATAAAAAAATATTACGCATCGCAAGAACAGAAAAGGCTATAACAAGCGGTCTGTTTTATGACCTGTCCTATGCTAATACCAGTAATAAATGTTTTAATACAGGGAGGCAATATGCATTTATGCGGAAGCATGACAATGAGGTGTTATTAGTTTTGGCTAATTTTGACAAATCCGAGCAAACTGTTCAGGTCAGAATCCCGGAAGAAGCCTTTGCATATTTGGGAATAAATGACAATGAAGCTGCAGGTTTAACAGATTTGCTTTCAGGTGAAACCTCAATTAGTACACTCACTCATGTGTGCCCTTTCAAAGTGGTTATTCCTGCATTTTCGGGGAAAGCACTAAAGTTTACCTATGAGTCAAAATAAAATTTGAGCCAATATTTTTGATGTTATAGAACATTATTACAATAATGTTTTGTACTTTTGCGGAACATTACGGATCATTCACAAATAAGATAAATATTCAGATAATGAGTGCACAAACTCCTTTCTTGGTGTTTTCGGGAACCAACTCCCGGTATCTTGCAGAGAAAATTTGCAATAGTCTAGGTTGTCCTCTCGGACAAATGAACATTCAACACTTCGCCGACGGAGAATTTTCGGTTTCATACGAAGAATCAATTCGCGGAAAAGATGTTTTCTTGGTTCAGTCTACATTTCCAAATGCGGACAACCTGATGGAATTATTACTGATGATTGATGCTGCAAAGCGTGCTTCTGCACATTCAATTATTGCCGTGATTCCTTACTTCGGATGGGCTCGTCAAGACAGAAAGGACAAACCGCGTGTATCTATCGGAGCTAAATTGATGGCAGATCTGCTTGCTGTAGCTGGTATCAACCGATTAATCACGATGGACCTCCATGCAGATCAGATTCAAGGCTTTTTCAATGTTCCGGTAGACCATTTATATGCGTCGGCAATTTTCCTTGATTACATAAAGAATTCATTGAATGTGGAAAATCTTGTAATTGCCACTCCGGATGTTGGTGGGACAAAACGTGCCAGCAGCTATGCTAAATACCTTGGAGTACCTATGGTTATCTGTCACAAGTCTCGTTTACGTGCTAACGAAGTTGCTGAAATGAGAATTATCGGAGATGTAAAAGGAATGGATGTTCTGCTGATTGACGACATGGTTGATACTGCAGGTACCATTACAAAGGCAGCCAACCTGATGATGGATAATGGAGCAAAATCGGTTCGTGCTATTGCTAGTCACGCTGTAATGAGTGACCCGGCTTCTACCCGCGTTGGAGAATCATCTCTTACAGAAATGATCTTTACCGACTCGATTCCCTATTCAAACAAATGTGAAAAGGTTAGAGTTCTTTCGGTTGCCGACATGTTTGCAGAAGCAATTCGTCGCGTTTGCAATGATCAATCCATCAGCACACTGTACGTTATTTAACACCAAAATAATAATTATAAAGGCTGTCCTGAATAGGACAGCCTTTTTTTATGTGTATGATTAAACAGGATTAAACCTGATCGTCTATTATCATCCCGCTTCCCAAACAAAGGTGGCTCTCTTTATCATAAACGACACTGAACTGTCCGGGAGCTATTCCCTGGATCTTCTCGTCGGACTCAATCCGGTAAAGATCGCCTATTCTGCGGATTCGTCCATGCGTAAATTCTGGAGTATGACGAATTTTGAATGTAATTTCTCTTTCATCATCAAATTCTCCCCACGGATCTTCAGTGATAAAATTGAATCCCTGAAGATTAATAGTTTTGCCAAATTGTGTTTCAACACCATAGCCATTGGAAACATATATAATATTTCGTCTGATATCTTTTTTGATTACAAACCAGGGACCGCCACTCAAACCAAGACCTTTGCGTTGTCCGATGGTATGAAACCAATAACCATTGTGCTTACCCAAAATCTTACCGGTCTCCAATTCTATTATCTTACCCGTGCGTTTACCCAGATAACGTTCGATAAAATCATTGTAGTTGATCTTTCCAAGAAAACAGATTCCCTGACTATCCTTCCGTTTTGCACTTGGAAGTCCTTGTTTTTCTGCAATATCGCGAACTTCCGACTTAAGCAGATTCCCTATTGGGAACATAAGCTTTGATATTTGCAAATAATCCACTTGAGCCAAAAAATCAGTCTGATCCTTAAATTTATCTTTAGCCGTTGACAGATAAACCTTACCGTTTAACTCGGTAGTAGTTGCGTAATGTCCGGTAGCCGTTTTATCAAATTCTTTCCCCCATTTTTGTTCGAAACAACCAAACTTAATAAGCTTATTACACATCATGTCAGGATTCGGGGTAAGACCTCTTTTTACAGCATCAATCGTATAACTTACAACATTCTCCCAATATTCTTCATGAAGTGACACCACCTCCATCTTACATCCATACTTCCGGGCAATATAAGTCGTTATTTCAATATCCTCTTCAGCCGGACAATCAATGTAACCATCTTTATCCTCCATACCAATCCGGATGTAAAAAATAGTAGGATCATACCCAGCCTCTTTCAGCTGATGAACCACGACCGAACTATCTACTCCTCCCGAAACCAATGCTGCAATATTCATATACTTTTTCCTTTCCGTAAACGGATTATCCGTTTTTACATTATAACAGGGTGCAAAGTTACAAAATTTATTGCGTATCTAATCGCGAAGAGTATCCGTTGACATCCGTTTACACTTTCAAAAATATTTTCTTCTTGTATAGAAAGTAAAGGAAGCCCCAACAAACCGCTATGTAACCGATAGAAGATACCAGAAAAGCCAGATTTTCAGGTAAGAATTTTATAATTCCTCCCAAGAAGAACTTAGAGATCCCATCAAAATTAATAATCCTCTGAGCCAGATAAATAGTAATGGAATTTAATCCTATCACGGTAAAGAACAAGGTCCATTTACGATATTTCCAAACATCGATGATCATATAGAAAATGGCGAACAAGATCATTGATAATCCTCCTACATAGCATGTGAACGAGCTTGTCCAGAGATTCTTATTTATTGGAAAAAGAACGTCCCACGCTTTGCCTATAATACACAAAAAGAATCCTGCCAAAAGTAACCACCCCACTTTCTTCATAGGAGTAAGTTTTTCGGCCGAACTTTTAACCAATTCTCCCGCAAACATACCGAGCATTGCTGAGACAATAGCCGGGAAAGTAGACATAAATCCTTCGGGATCGTGAATAGTGAGATGGAGACGACCCGGAACAACTATTCTGTCTATATAACCTACAATTGAGCCCTCCATACTAAACGGATCTGCACCTCCTGCTTCGGGCGAAGGAACAAAGGCCAGAAGAAGCCAATAGCCAATAAGAATAAAAGCACAAATAAAACCGCGTCCCAATCTGTTTACGTTCATAAAAATCAGGGCCGCAACCATCCAGGCAATACCAATTCGGGCTAACACACTGGCAAACCTTATTTCGCCGATGGCCAGTTGCAAAGCGCCATTATATACAATACCTAAAAGGACTAATATAAAACCCCTCTTCAGAATACGTAAATAAATTGTTTTTCTGGGAATCCCTTTCGCTTGCTGATTAGACAATGAGTAGGGAAATGAAATTCCGGCAATAAATAGAAAAAGTGGAAAAATCATGTCGTAGAATGTAAAACCAGACCAGGCAGTGTGCTCCATCTGTCTTGCAATCGCCTCACCAATTGAAGCAGGCAAAAATTTACTTAAAGCGACAAAAAAGGAACTTCCACCCATAATAAATAACATATCGAAGCCTCTCAAGGCATCCAGAGACTGTAATCTTTGTTGTTCCATAGCATTTTAGATTAAATGAAATATAAAACACAAATATATACTATAAAGGAAAATACAACATCATAAACGTTAATATACTTAATAAAGTTGATTCAATAATTGAGTCATCCCGCTCTAAGCATTACTTTTTTATTGAATCGGACAAACAAGCATAATAAATATAAAAAAAATCAGTTACTTTGTTATAATCATGCATTACGTGTTATGAAGTATTGTTTTTTGTCTTATTTATGGCTTCTACTTGCAGCCTTAGTTCTCTTCTCCTGTAAATCGGCTAAGCTGAGTGATGCAGAAGAAAAACATCGTATTGGCGAATATTATGAAGCAGCAGCCATATACCGTAAAGTATACACAAAAACAAAACCTCAAAATCGGGATCTAAGAGGATATATCGCTTTCCGAATGGCGGAGTGCAACCGGATAATAAACAACACACCGCGAGCATCAAGTGCATATATGAATGCAATACGCTACAACTACCCAGACAGTATAGCTATACTCAGATTGGCCCAAATGCTTCATAAAACAGGTAAATATGGGGATGCTATCAAGCAATACGAAGCATTCTTAAAATTAAATCCGCAAAATAAATTAGCACTGAACGGAATCAATGGATGCCTGCTTGCTCCTGAATGGAAAAAAACACCTACCCGATATACTGTAAAAAAGATGGATAAATTCAACTCCCGGCGGAGTGAATTCAGTCCCATGCTTTACGGCAGCAATTTTGACCAACTCTATTTCGCATCTTCCAGAACAAAAGATAAAGAGAGCAAGATCAGCGCTATAACCGGACTTGGGAATAACAATTTCTATCTGGCAAAAAAAAATGAGAAAGGCGAGTGGCTTGCTCCCGAAGAGATCGAGGATGAAGTTAATACAGAGTTTGATGAAGGAACACCCTCATTCAGCGCTGATGGAAGATCCATGTATTATACGTATTGTTCGCAAGATCCTGAATCTTCCAGAACAGCCGAAATCTATGTTTCTTCACGTAGTAATGCCAAATGGGGAAAGGGCGTAAAAGTTCAATTATTGAAAGATTCGGTCACAACCCTTGCCCATCCTTCCATTTCACCAGATGGGAAATATCTTTTTTTTGTATCTGATGCCATGGGGGGCTATGGAGGTAAAGATATATACAGGGCACGTGCCATAGGGAATGATTTTGGACCGATAGAAAACCTGGGTCCTCAGATCAATACAGAAGGTGATGAGGTATTTCCATATGTAAGAGATTCCGTTACACTCTATTTTGCTTCAGACGGACATCCGGGCATGGGAGGCTTAGATTTATATAAGGCAACCCGAACTCCTGATGGAAAATGGGAGATTGAGAATATGCAGACTCCTATAAACTCTGCAGCGGACGACTTCGGAATAACCTTTGCCGGCAAAAAAGAGACGGGTTTTTTCAGTTCCAACAGAAACGATGCCAGAGGAAATGATCATCTCTTCTCATTCGATCTTCCCTCAATAACAGTACAAATTGAAGGTATCGTATCTGATGCGGATGAATATCCCATAGAAGACGCTGTTATACGGATTGTTGGCAAAGACGGATTAAATGAAAAAGTAATGGCCAAGAAAGATGGCTCTTATAAAGTAGAGTTAAAACGTAATAATTCGTATGTTATGATGGCTAGCGCCAGAGGCTATCTTAATCAGAATTTCGAACTGGTGACTTCTGCGGAAGAAAAAAACGAAACCTACATAGTAGACTTCTTCCTCTCCCCCATATCCAAACCTGTTTTAATTGAAAATATCTTCTATGATTTTGACAAAGCCAGCTTACGGCCAGACTCAAAAACGGCGCTCAATGAGTTAATAAAAATGTTGAATGATAACCCGAATATAACGATTGAACTCGCAGCCCATACAGACCGGAAAGGGAGTATCGAGTACAACGAGTCGCTGGCTCAGCGCAGAGCCCAGTCGGTGGTAGATTACCTGATAGCCGGAGGCATAGAAAAGGAGAGACTTGAAGCTAAAGGATACGGAAAAAATATGCCTAAGGAAATTAATAAAAAAATGGCACGAAGTTTCGACTTTCTGAAAGAGGGGGACAAACTAACAGAAGAATTTATTCTGAATCTGCCACCCGAACAACAAGATATCGCTGATCAGATTAACCGTCGTACCGAATTTAAAGTCTTAAGAACGAATTACAAATTATATTAAAGCTACGATCCAGGCTTTTTCCTTGCGATTTTAAAACAATTCTTTCGATTATAGGTTTTATCCATATGGTTTAAGAATGAATTTAAAGGAGTACTTGGCATTTTTTCTTCACAGCAGACTCCATATATTCAATAAACATGAATGAAAAGTTTACTGCTATGGATACAAAGAAAAAGATTGTTATTGTAGGAAGCGGGTTTGCAGGCATCAGGCTAGTAAATGAATTAGATGAAAAATTGTTTGAAATCACGCTTTTAGACAAGCTGAACAACCATCAGTTCCAACCTCTGCTTTATCAGGTTGCCACAGCTCAGATAGACCCTTCCAGCATTTCTTTCCCTCTTAGAAGCGTATTTAAAAAGAAAAAGAATATTCATATAAGAATTGCAGAAGTAAGCAAAGTAGACAGGGAACAGAAAGAAGTGATCACAAATATTGGAAACTTCGCCTATGATTATTTGGTAATCGGAACTGGGTGTAAATCAAATTTCTTTGGCAATACTCAGATTGAGAATCATTCGCTCACGCTAAAATCAACCTCTGATGCGATTGCGATACGAAATCATATTTTACTCACATTCGAACGCATCATTTCGGCTTCAGAGCAGGAAAAGGAGAGATTACTGAATATACTTATTGTTGGAGCAGGACCAACCGGAGTGGAACTTGCCGGCGCCTTTGCTGAAATCAAGAATACCGTTTTACCGAAAGACTATCCGGATATTGATTTCAAAAAATTGAAAATTATACTTGTAGAAGGAAGTCAGAATACCCTGAACAATATGAGTGACACGGCCAAGAATGCCTCCCAAAAATATCTTCAGGAGATGGGAGTGGTTGTGAGAACCGGATTGCATATGACTAGTTATGACGGAGAAATTGCAGTATTTAATAACGGAGAAGAGATAAAAACAGGAACAGTAATATGGGCAGCGGGTATCACGGGTAATACAATAGAAGGATTACCAGACAATACAATCGTACGAGGAAATAGAATTCATGTTGACCGTTACAACAGGGTATTAAATTGTATCGACGTATTTGCCATTGGAGATATCGCCTATATGGAAACGTCAAAATATCCCAATGGACATCCGCAACTTGCCAATGTAGCCATTAATCAAGCTATACGTCTGGCAAAAAATCTAAAAGCCATAGAGCAGAACAAGGACCTTATTGAGTTTGAATATAAAGACTTGGGTTCAATGGCAACTATCGGGAATCATAAAGCGGTAGTAGATTTACCATTCATTAAATTTGAGGGGTATTTTGCATGGATTGTCTGGATGTTTTTACATCTGATGCTGATACTCACAATTAAAAATAAATTGATAATTTTCTTAAACTGGGCATGGAGGTATTTTACAAAAGATAATTCATTACGATTGATACTTCCTCCGGTAAATAACAATAAACTTTAAAAAAGACACCCTCTTCGGCCAAGACCAAAGAGGGTGTCTTTTTATAGTATCATGCTGTTATAGAGACAGAATCCGAACTGCATCAAGCAAATCGCGATTGATAGGTTTGTCGTTTTTGATAGCCTTGGAGAAAGGTACATATACAATCTGATCGTTTTGAATACCGATCATAACATTTCGCTGGTCGTCTAACAACGCATCAATCGCAGCAATACCCATACGGCTGGCCAGGATACGATCCTGTGCTGTTGGAGAACCTCCTCGTTGTAAATGGCCAAGAATGGTTACACGAACATCAAAAGAAGGATATTCCCTTTTTACACGTTCGGCAACACCCATAGCACCTCCGGTTACTTCGCTTTCGGCAACCAAAACGATGCTACTGTTTTTAGATTTACGAAAACCGCTTTCAATGGTTTCAGCCAATTGATCCTTTTCCATAGCAATTTCCGGAATAATAGCAGCTTCAGCTCCTGCGGCAACTGCACCATTTAATGCAAGGAATCCGGCATCGCGACCCATAACCTCAATAAAAAACAACCGATCGTGCGAAGTTGCGGTGTCTCTGATTTTGTCGACACACTCCATAATTGTATTTAAAGCTGTGTCGTAACCAATCGTTACATCCGTACCAAATAAATCATTATCAATTGTACCTGGCAAACCTACGATAGGATAATTGAATTCCTGTGCAAAAATCCTTGCGCCGGTAAGGGTTCCGTCACCACCAATTACAACCAGCGCATCAATTCCCTCTTCCTTTAATTTATCATAAGCTTGTTTACGACCTTCAGGGGTCCTGAATTCCTGGCAACGAGCCGTCTTCAGAATTGTGCCACCCCGTTGGATTATATTGCTTACATTTTGAGTTTTAAACTGTTCAATTTCGCCTGTAATCAATCCTTTGTATCCGCGGTAAATTCCTTTAACTTCAATATCGTTATATATTGCACAACGAGTTACTGCGCGTACCGCAGCATTCATACCCGGGGCATCACCACCGGAAGTTAAAATACCAATACATTTGATAGTTGTCATATCCATAGAATATTTTAATTCGCTGCAAAAGTAAGAATAAAATAATAATAGCGAGAATTTTGTTAGCTTTCTTCACAAATCTGAAAACATTTTATCACTTCACGGATTCATCGACTTTATTTTACCTGCAACTTCTTCCATAAGCCATTTAGGCGTGGATGTGGCCCCGCAGACCCCCACACTCTTTACCCAAGCAGGCAGCGGTTCTGTAATCTCTGCAGCTTCTGATATAAAAATGGTATTTGGGTTGGCCTTCCGGCATTCTTCAAACAATACCTTTCCATTCGAGCTCTTTTTACCTGCAACGAAATAAATAAAATCATGTTTCGGAGCAAAAACTTTTATATTTGGAATACGATTGGTAACCTGCCGGCATATCGTATCAAAATACTCAAATTTCACATCATCAGCAATTCGCTCCTTAATAAAAGCAATAATATCCTGAAACCCTTGTAGTGGTTTAGTGGTTTGAGAAAATAAAACTATTCCTTTTGTAAAGTCGAGCTGTTCCAAATCCTCCACCTTTTCTACAACAATGGCTGTACCATCGGTTTGTCCAACCAGGCCATTTACCTCGGCGTGTCCTTTCTTGCCGTAAATTACAAGCTGTACATCCTCAGAGCGGGTCTCCATATACCGCTTATGTATTTTACGCTGTAACTGCAACACTACCGGACACGTTGCATCAACAATCGTAATATCGTTTTCCTTCGCTATCTGATAAGTGGAAGGCGGTTCCCCGTGTGCCCGAAGCAGCACTTTCTTCCCTTTAAGCGAGGTGAGATCTGCATGCTCAATTGTTTCTAAACCCTGATGCTGCAGGCGTTCTACCTCCTGACTGTTATGAACGATGTCTCCCAGTACATATAACTTGTCTGTCGACGACAGCTCACGCTCGGCACTTCCTATCGCGTTTACCACACCAAAACAAAAGCCCGATCCATTATCTATTTCTACTTCTATCATATTGCTTTATTCTCTTGTTACTCTGTTAAATTGAACAAGTAACCACGCCTTTTGTTCAGCGATAGACAAATGAGAATTATCAAGTTCCAGTGCGTCTTCAGCTCTGCACAATGGACTTTCAGCTCTCGTTGTATCTATAAGATCTCTTTTTTTCACATTTGCAAGCACATCTTCAAATATAGCAGGCTCTCCCTTCGCCATCATTTCGTCGTACCGTCTTTGAGCCCTCACCTCTGGTGATGCAGTAACAAAAATCTTAAGTTCAGCATTAGGGAATACCACGGTCCCGATATCGCGTCCATCCATGACAACTCCTTTTTGCTGTCCCATTTCCTGTTGCTTCTCAACCATAGCCTGCCTAACAAAGCCTATGGCTGCAATGGTACTTACATGATTGGCTACCTCCATTCCTCGTATCTCCTTTTCAACGTTTACTCCGTTAAGGTAGGTATCGGGTTTTCCACTTTCATTATTCATCTGAAATGAAATATGAATTTGATTCATTGCCGACCTTAAGCGGACTTCGTCCACCACCCCATTTTCAATAATTTCATTTTGCAGACAATAAAGAGTCACCGCTCTGTACATGGCTCCGCTATCTATATAAGTATATCCGATCTCTTTTGCCAAATCTTTAGCCATCGTACTTTTCCCACAAGAAGAGTACCCATCTACTGCAATTACAATTTTCTTCTCCATTATGTAATATTCTTTTTTGCGTAATTATTAAAAACATACAGTGCTTAACAGTATCTACTCCGTTAAACAACAGGGTCGTCGGATTCATTACAATAAATCCGACACAAATGTACTATTTTTATGGATTATCAGGGAGCAATATCTCCAAGGAACATAGAAAAACTAAGCATCAAAGAGGTAGCAGACGGATGATAACGGGCAACTGATACACCTACATCGAACCGGTTCACTTTTACTCCGGCCCCCATCGAAAATCCGCCAAGTTTATTACCATTCTGCAATTTCATATCTGCATTTGCTTTAGGATTAAAGCCCACTCCCAACCAAAAATTCTGGGTAGGAATAAAATCAACCCCAAAAACCAGATGCTTTGATAATGTTTTAACAAAGCTATCCTCTACTTTATTGACACCGTCAACAGACGAAAATTTCCATTTATTTAAATACATACCTGTAACTGAAAGCCGGAACGGGGCATGATTCATTTTTTTTGTGAATCCAATTTGCACATCCCAGGGCAAACGCAACCGATCTTCATTATATGCTTTAAGCTGAGCCCCCATATTTTTTAGCGTAAATCCGGCAGAAAACCCCTTATCGGGATTATAATAACTCAGTCCAACATCTACCCCCAAGCCGATTGATGTATATTTTTCTAAAGAAGAGTAAAGAAATTTAAGAGTCACCCCCCCACGCAAAAAATCGGTCAGATCATAAGCATAAAAGCCATTCAAACAAATATCATTGGCTGAAAACCGGCCAATGAGCTCATTACCTACCGACGTTTCATCAAATTGCCCGTAATTTATATAATGAGCACCAAGGGCAATCGTACTTCTTTCAGCAATAGCTTTAACATAAAGAGCACTTGCCACATTGATGTCGGCAATATAATTCATATAATTCAGATTCACCATTTGATCCATTTCGCCTCCCAATAATGCAGGATTATGAAAAATCAACGAAGGATCTGTTTCAATTAATGAAACAGTATGTCCGCCTAAAGCATTTGCTCTTGAAGACGAAGGAAAACGAAGAAAAGTAAAAACCTCTTCTCCCTCTTGAGCATGAAGCGATCCCGCAACAAGAGTAAATAAAAGCATCAGAAGAATATTTCTCATATTTTTTTAAACAAAATGCGGTCAAAGGTACATTTTTCTGAAAAAAAAGTTTTTACTTTACCGCGCAATTCAGGGAAAATACAAATTTCACTAATTAAACGTAAAAAAGTGGTCGTAAGGTATAAATTGGCCAAAATTTTTACGGGTTAATATAAAAAAGACAAAAAGTATCAACTATTTTGTTTTTTAATGATTGTGGTATAAAATAATTTGTATTTTTGCAGTATTGAAAAACACATAAAACATTATAAACGTATGGAAATCAAAAAATCACCGAAAGCAGACCTGGAAAAAGGCAAAATGACATCCCTGCTAATGGGTATGGTTGTTGGCCTTGCTATTCTGTTCGTTGCATTCGAATGGAGTAACAGAGATGTAAAGGTTGCACAAGATCAAGGTGTTGCTGATGTTATTGCAGAGGAGCAGATTGAAATTACTCGTCCGGAAAACACTCCTCCTCCTCCTCCTCCTCCCCCTGCTCCGGTTGTAACCGAAGTATTGAACGTTGTGGAAGATGATGTGGATCTTGAACAACAAGATATTGTAACTTCTGAAGATAACCAGAAAGCAGCTCAGACACAAACCTATGTTGCACCTAAAGTTGTAGAAGAAGAAGAAGAATCTTCACAGCCTATCTTTACTGTTGTAGAAACTATGCCTCAGTTCCCTGGTGGTGACGCTGCATTGCTACAGTTCCTTGCTAAATCTATCAAATATCCGGTTATAGCACAGGAAAACGGTATTCAAGGTCGTGTAATTTGTGCATTCGTTGTAAACAGAGACGGTTCTATCGTAGATGCAGAAGTGCTTCGTGGTGTAGACCCATCTTTGGATAAAGAGGCTCTTCGCGTAATCAACACGATGCCTAAATGGTCTCCTGGAAAGCAAAGAGGAAAACCTGTACGTGTTAAGTATACAGTGCCTATTACTTTCAGACTTCAATAGTACTTTAGTTTTATAAATATAAAAAAGGCTGCGTTCGTTCTGCAGCCTTTTTCATTTCAAATAATCAGTCATGTATTCATTTAAAGAAACACTTAATAGAATAGAAAATGAAGTATCCCAACTTCGTTTTTCCAGACACCCTCAATCCTTATATGCACCGATTGAATATATTCTTGAGATAGGGGGAAAGCGAATCAGGCCGGCACTTACACTTCTTGCCTGCAACCTATTTGACGAAGATGTTGATAAAGCAATACTACCAGCTCTGGGCATCGAGGTATTCCATAACTTCACTTTGCTGCATGACGATCTGATGGATCAGGCTGATAAAAGAAGAAACAGGCCTACCGTACATAAAGTATGGAATGCAAATACGGCAATCTTGTCTGGAGATGCCATGATGATCTATGCATACCAGCTGATTGCCGAAGCACCTTCAAAAAAATTAAGTGAGGTAATAAACTTATTTTCAAAAACGGCTCTCGAAATCTGCGAAGGTCAGCAGCTGGACATGGAATTTGAAACAAGAGACGATGTTACAGTAGCAGAATATATCGAAATGATCCGGCTTAAAACAGCTGTTCTACTTGCTTGCAGCTTAAAACTTGGGGCGATAATCGGAGGAGCTTCAGATAAAGACGCATCTCTTCTTTATGATTTTGGAATTCAAATCGGTCTGGCTTTTCAACTTCAGGATGATCTGCTGGATGTATATGGCAACCCGGAAACATTTGGCAAAAACATAGGGGGTGATATCTTATGTAATAAAAAAACGTTTTTACTAACGAATGCCTATAAACTTGCAAACACGAATCAGTTGGATGAGTTAAACAGATGGATGAACAGCCGGGAATTTATTGCTTCAGAAAAAATTTCAGCCATTACCCAACTATATGATAAGATGGGAATCCGCAAACTCACAGAAGAAAAAATACAGGATTTCTTTGCAAAAGGGATGGAAGCACTTGAATCAATAAGCACAGAATCATCTAAAAAAGTAATTCTAAAAGAGGTTGCCAACAATCTTATGTTTAGAGAGGTATGAATCTGATAGATACCCACAGCCACTTATATGCTGAAGAGTTTGATGAAAACAGAGATCTTTTGATTCATGAAGCTAAAGAATCCGGGATAGATAAGATATTACTTCCCAATATCGATTCGACATCAATTGATCGCATGTTTTCTCTCTGCGACGCTTATCCCGGCTTTGTATTTCCTATGATGGGGCTTCATCCAACAAGTGTTGATTGCAACTTTGAAAAAGAATTGGAACAAATTCAGTCTTTATTAGAGATAAGAGAATACTGTGCGATTGGAGAAATAGGAATAGATCTCTACTGGGATAAAACCTACCTGAAAGAACAAGAAATTGTTTTTGAGGAGCAGCTGCGTTGGGCTGTAAAAATGAATTTACCGGTAGCGATACATACAAGAGAAGCATTTCCCGAAGTTTTACAATGTATTCACAATGTTGGTAACGACAAGCTGAGCGGGGTATTTCACAGCTTCACCGGAAATGAAAAAGAGTTAGACGCCGTTCTGGAGTTAAATAACTTTAAAATTGGCATCAATGGAGTGGTAACCTATAAAAATTCCACATTACGGGAAGTCTTAAAAAGAACCTCTATAGATAAAATTGTATTAGAAACAGATGCACCCTATTTGCCTCCGGTACCCTACAGAGGAAAAACCAATCTTCCAATATACATTTGGAAGACAGCCGAAAAAATTGCAGAGATTTTTGGATTAAGTGTTAAAGAAACTGTAGAAATTACCAGAAACAACACATTGGAATTATTTAAAATAGTTAATAAATAATGGCTCTGATTTATTTTGAGGGCTTATTTAAAATTATTGCCCTCAATGTTGTTGATATATCAAGCAAAAACTTTAGATTTGTGCGCTCATTCATTTGCAGATGAGATTTTTTTTGTAATTTGCGCTCGTTTTGAGGATAGGGAGCTTGCGTTTGTATTGGAGAGATGCTCGAGTGGTTGAAGAGGCACGCCTGGAAAGCGTGTATACGCCTAAAGCGTATCGCGGGTTCGAATCCCGCTCTCTCCGCATAATATCATGAATTATTAAAAACAAAAACAAAAATAAATAAGAGAATTATTAATCTTAAAAATTAAACACACAATGAAGAAGTTATTTGCAATTATCGCATTCTTGGGTTTATTTACCCTGGGTATCTCTAATGCAGCAATGGCGCAGGATGAAGCTGCTCCTCAGACTGAACAAGCTGCTGACCAGTCAGCTGTTGAAGGTGGTATCCACAAGGCTTTAAAAACAAAATTTATTGAAGGTGGTGCCGACTTTATGAGCTTGGTTGCTATCGCTCTTATCTTTGGTTTGGCTTTTAGCTTGGAAAGAATTATCTATCTTAGTTTAGCTGATACAAACCCTTCAAAATTACTTAAGAAAATCGAAGAAGCTCTTGACAAAGGTGATGTAGAAGGTGCAAAAACAATTGCTCGTGAAACAAGAGGACCTATTGCGTCTATTGCTTATCAAGGATTAATGAGAATCGACCAAGGTGTTGATATCGTTGAAAAGTCAATCATTTCATACGGTGGTGTACAAGGTGGTTTGCTTGAAAAGAACCTTTCTTGGATTACATTGTTTATTGCTATGGCTCCATCATTAGGTTTCTTGGGTACAGTAGTAGGTATGGTTATGGCTTTCGATAAAATCCAACAAGTAGGTGATATCAGCCCAACGGTTGTAGCAGGTGGTATGAAAGTGGCTTTGATCACAACAATCGGTGGTCTTATCGTTGCTTTGATTCTTCAGGTATTCTACAACTATTTGTTGAGCAAATTGGAAGGTATTTTGAACAAGATGGAAGATGCATCAATCACTTTGATTGACCTTGTTATTAAATACAACTTAAAATTCAAAAAATAATTAAACCATGTCAGTTACTAAAATTAGAAAAACATCAAGCTGGACGTTATTAGCTGTATCGCTAATATCCCTTCTTGTTTTGGGGATTTACTATTTTGGTGGGGTTGTAGATCCTGCAGCTGAAATGGTAGAACCTGTATATACAAGCTTGCTTTTAAATTGGATTTATGCAATTTTTGCAGCTACATTGGTAGCTTTAGCAGTATTTGCATTGTGGGACATAGCATCTCTTGTACAACATGATCCAAAATCGGCTATTATGCCTTTAGGAATTTTAGCTGTATCAGCTGCAATTCTTATCATATCTTATTCTATGGGAGACGGAACTCTTCTTAATCTTGTAGGATATGATGGAGAACATAATACTGATTTCTGGTTGAAACTAACAGATATGTGGTTATTTACCACTTATATTTTGATTGCATTAATCTTGGTTTCATTATCTTATTTTTCAATCAAGAAAGTTTTAAGTAGATAAATTAGTAATAAGAATTAATAAACAACAAAAACAGTATGGCTAGAAGAAAAAGAAAAGCTCCATCAATTAACAGCTCTTCATCTGCCGACATCGCTTTCATGTTGCTTATCTTTTTCCTTATTACTACTTCAATGGATACAGACCGTGGTTTGGCAAGACGTTTGCCACCTCCAGTACCCAAAGAACAAAAGGACCAGGATGTTGATATTAAAAAAAGAAATCTGCTTGTAGTACTGATTAACAGTAACAACCAAATTCTTTGCGGCGATCAATACGTCGATATCAAGCAATTGAAAGACCTTGTTAAAGAATTCGTTCAGAATCCTTTTAACGATGAGCATAAACCGGAAAAGGTTGAAGAAGATGTTCCATTCTTTGGAAAAGTAATGATTACTAAGAACCACATCATATCCTTGCAGAATGACCGTGGAACAGAGTATCAAGCATATATCGATGTTCAAAATGAGTTGGCGAGAGCTTATAACGAATTAAGAAATGAGATATCCAAAGAAAAGTTTGGAAAGTTATTTGAAGCTTTGACAGAAGAACAACAAGACGCTGTAATTCAGATTTATCCACAAAAGATATCTGAAGCAGAGCCTAAAAATTATGGAGATAAAAAGTAATGGGAAAGTTTAGTAACGCAGGCGGTCGCGAGATGCCTGAATTGAATACATCATCATTACCTGACTTAGTATTTGCTTTCTTGTTCTTTATCATGATGGTAACATCAATGCGTGAAGTAACTTTGAAAGTGGTATTTAAGGCTCCACAAGCAACTGAGCTTCAAAAGCTGGAAAAAAAGTCATTGGTAACATTTATTTATGTTGGAAAACCCACTCAGGAATTGAGAGGAAAATTAGGTTCTGAAACACGTATTCAGTTAAATGATCAGTTTGCTGAAACATCGGAAATTCAGGATTACATTGCTCAGGAAAAGTCAAGTATGAAAGAAGAGGATGCCCCCTTTATGACAGTGTCTATTAAGGCAGACAAAGAAACAAAAATGGGTGTTATCACAGATGTAAAACAGGCTCTTCGTGAAGCATATGCATTAAAGATCAACTACTCTGCAGGTTTGAAAGTAGACTAAAAGAGAAGTATCATATTATAGAAAAGAGCCGGATTTTAAATCCGGCTCTTTTTTTATTAACTCCATCTATATACATGTTTATATATAGTCTGTTTAATCATTTCGAGATCTATTGACTCATCGTAACCGAAAGTCATAAATGCCATTGGCAACATTGGATCTTGGGGCCTGTATGGGGGTTGCTTATAAGGGAACGAATGGTAATGAAAACCATTTCGTTTATAGAATGAAATCCGGCTGATTTTAATCCTATCCAGAGGAGGTTCAACTTCCAGAACAACCATTCTTTTTAAATTCTGCAGAAACAGCGACAAAGCCTTACCACCATATCCCCCGTTGCGATGCTTTTCGTCAATAGCAAAATGCTCTATATAAACAAATGAGTCAAAATCCCACCAGGTAATAAAACCCACATATTTATTTGAGTGCATTATAAGCTCCAAATTAAATCTTTTTTCAGTACGAAGCAAATAGACCACATCCACAAAATCCCGACGTTCTACAAGCGGAAAAGCATCATTATATGTCAACTCTACCTGCCTTACTATTTCTTCATTAGAATCCGGCAAATACTTACAAACTATAAGACTCGAATCACTCATTCCAGGTTTAATTAATTTTTCAACAACAAAAGATATCAATATAAATTTATTTTCACACAAAATATAAATACTAACAGAAATTTCTTTACTTTTGTATTAAAATGTAAGAAACAGTTTTCAATTCAGACAAATATACAACAATATGGCACATCATCAACTTGACGAACTTGACGAAAAAATATTAAAACTAATTATTGGCAATGCACGTATGCCTTTTTTGGAAGTCGCCAGAGAATGTAATGTATCCGGAGCAGCAATACATCAAAGGATACAGAAGCTCACAAACCTGGGAGTTATAAAAGGGTCTGAATTTATTGTTGACAATACAAAAGTTGGTTACGAGACTTGCGCTTACATGGGACTTTACCTGAAAACACCCGGACAATTCCCATCGGTTACAGAAGCTCTTAAACAAATACCTGAAGTTGTAGAATGTCACTACACTACGGGACAGTATGACTTGTTTATCAAGATATATGCTAAAAACAATCAACATCTGCTAAACATTATTCATAACAAGCTCCAACCGCTGGGTCTGGCTCGTACGGAGACTTTGATATCCTTTAAAGAGGCCTTCAAAAGACAGATCCCTATCGAAATAGATTACGAAGATTAAATTGAAAAGGTCCGGTTATGACAGATAGCCGGACCTTTTTATGTTACACCAGATGTAAGTCTGAATTAAAATTCTGCTGTTTTCGGAGTACGGGGGAAAGGAATTACATCTCTGATATTCGTCATTCCGGTTACGAAAAGCAGTAAACGTTCAAATCCTAATCCAAAGCCAGAGTGAGGAGCAGTTCCGAATCTACGGGTATCCATGTACCACCAGATATCTTTTTCAGGAACTCCCATTTCTTTTGCTCTGCGTGATAATTTTTCGTAATCTTCCTCACGTTGCGATCCACCAATAATCTCTCCGATCTTAGGGAATAAAACATCCATAGCACGTACCGTTTTTCCATCTTCATTCTGTTTCATATAGAATGATTTGATTTCTTTTGGATAATCAGTAAGGATCACCGGCGATTTGAAATGATTCTCTACCAAATAGCGCTCGTGTTCGGCAGCAAGATCGGCTCCCCAATAGATCGGGTATTCGAACTTGTGACCGTTTGCAACAGCCTCTTCCAATATCTTAACACCATCGGTATAGGTCAAACGAACGAAGCTATTCTTCAATACAAACTCCAATCGCTCGATAAGCTCTTTATCGTACATCTTGCTAAGGAATTCAATATCCTCTTTGCAATTGTCTAAAGCCCACTGAATACAATATTTGATGAAGTCTTCGGCCAACTGCATATTCTCTGCAATCTCATTGAAGGCAACTTCAGGCTCGATCATCCAGAACTCGGCAAGGTGTCTGGGTGTATTTGAATTCTCTGCTCTGAAAGTAGGACCAAATGTATAAATTGAACCTAACGACATGGCAGCCAATTCACCCTCAAGCTGACCGGAAACAGTAAGGCTGGTCTGTTTGCCGAAGAAATCATTGTCATAGATAATAGAGCCTTCCTCGTTCTTCTTCAAATCATACAGATTCAGGGTAGTAACCTGAAACATCTGTCCCGCTCCTTCACAATCAGAAGCTGTGATAATCGGGGTATGAAAATAAAAGAATCCTCTGTCATGGAAAAAACGGTGAATAGCAATCGCCATATGGTGACGAATACGAAATATCGCTCCGAAAGTATTTGTACGAGGACGCAAGTGCGCAATTTCTCTTAAAAACTCCAGCGAATGGCCTTTCTTTTGTAAAGGATAAGTTGCAGGATCTGCCGTTCCGTAGATCAGAATTTCTTTTGCATGAATTTCGGCATTTTGTCCTTGTCCCTGCGACTCCACAAGCTCACCATTCACACTGATACATGCACCAGTTGTTATAGGCTTGAGATACTCTTCTCCAAAAAGATCAACATCAACAACAATCTGAACATTATTAATTGTAGATCCATCATTCAAAGCTATAAAACTTACTTGCTTACTTCCTCGGCGGGTGCGTACCCATCCTTTCACGTTAACAGTCGTACCAAAAGCCTCGCTTTTAAGTACATCTACAATTTTTGTTCTAACAATGGTTTCCATTTTCTTCTTTTTTTCTAACGGTAATTAAACAAGATAGCCGATTATATCTCAAACCGGCTATGCCTGTATATTATTCAAATGCACCCATTCGAAGTGCATTCACTTCTCTTTCGTTCAGGTAACGCCATTTTCCGCGGCTTAGGTTTTTCTTGGTGAGACCGGCAAAATAAACACGGTCCAACTTCACCACATGATAACCCAGAGATTCGAAAATACGACGTACAATACGATTACGGCCTGAGTGGATTTCAATACCCACCTGGCTTTTATCATCTTCACTTGCATAGCTTATTGCATCGGCATGGATCTCTCCATCTTCCAATTCAATTCCGTTTGCAATTTTCTCCATATCTTCAATTGAAACATTCTTATCCAACCAAACATGATAAATCTTCTTCTTCTTGAAAGAAGGATGGGTAAGTTTGGATGCCAGGTCTCCATCGTTAGTCAACAACAACACACCAGTTGTGTTTCTATCAAGACGACCTACAGGATAAATACGCTCCTGACAAGCATTCTTAACCAAATCCATAACAGTCAAACGTTCCTGAGGATCATCAGACGTAGTTACGCAGTTCTTTGGTTTGTTAAGCACGATATATACTTTGCTTTCAATCTGAACCTGCTTATCCTGGAACTCCACCTTATCGGCACGTGTAATTTTGGTACCCAACTCGGTTACAACTACATCATTTACCTTTACGGCACCATTTTGAATAAAGTCGTCGGCCTCACGTCTTGAACAAACACCGGCATTAGACAAGAACTTATTCAAACGGATCGGTTCGTTCGGATCTGCCAGCACTTCCTTATACTTAAGCTGCTTCTGGAAGTTATACTTAGCATTCGGATTATAATCGCTAGTACGTCTCTGCTGCGGACGGTTACCATAACCTCCACCGCGATTATTACCATAAGAAGGACGATTACCTCCAAATGAAGGTCTTCCTCCGCCGCGATTATCTCTGTTATCGTACGAATTTACGCGGGTATCACCTACACGAGGTCTTCTTTTCTTTATGCCGTCTGCCGTTGCATCACCCTCTGCTGCCGAAGCCGAATTAGGCACTGGTCTGGACGGTCTGTTGTCGAAATTAGGTCTTGACGGACGGTTAAACGGACGTTGTTCGTTACCATAGCCACGGTCGTTGTTGCCATACGAAGGACGATTACCGTACGACGGACGGTCATTGTTTCCGTAGGATGGACGGTTTCCATACGAACGGTCGCTATTACCATACGACGGACGATCATTGTTTCCGTAAGACGGACGATCGTTATTACCATAAGAGGGGCGTTCATTGTTACCATAAGAAGGACGATTACCATATGAGGGTTTATTATAACCTCCTTCTCTGTTGCCGTAAGACGGGCGATTATTACCATACGAAGGACGCGCATTGCCTCCGTCGCGATCCCCATAAGGACGAGTCGGACGTGACGGACGGTCGTTGTTTCCGTATGAATTCCGGTTTTCTCCATACGACGGACGATTGTCGTAAGATCTGTAACCTCCACGATCATCACGCTCGGGACGATTATAGGGTCTACGTTCATAGTTATTTCCCTCAGGTCTGTTGTAACCCTGATTGTAAGGTCTTCTTTCACCTTCCTGGTCTGTGTTTTCCCGTCTGATACTTGGAATTATCTTTCTCGGACGCGGTTGAGATTCATCTCTTTCTTCTGTGCTCATTTGATATAATTGAATAATAAGTAATTACTAGCAACCTCACGGTTGCCCTTTGTTAACACTAAACTCCTGTATAATTATGCGGCGTTATAGCCTTTAATTCATTCTTTACCTCGTCACTAACATTTAATTCATCTATAAAACTACTAATTGACTGAGCAGTGATACCTTCGTTTGTTCTTGTAAGTGCTTTAAGAGCTTCATAAGGCTTTGGATAACCTTCTCTACGCAAGATGGTCTGAATACCTTCGGCAACCACTGCCCAACAGGCATCAAGATCACGATACAAAGCTTGTTCATTTAATAACAACTTACCGAGGCCTTTTGTTAAACTTTTAAACGCTATTTCTATATGCGCCATCGGAACACCTATATTTCTCAATACAGTAGAGTCTGTAAGGTCACGTTGTAAACGCGAAACCGGCAACTTAACAGACAAATGTTCCAGAATAGCATTAGCCATTCCAAGGTTTCCTTCCGCATTTTCAAAATCGATGGGATTAACCTTATGAGGCATGGCAGACGAGCCCACTTCACCAGCTTTAATCTTCTGTTTGAAATACTCCATGGATATATATTGCCAGAAATCGCGATTCAAGTCGATCAGGATCGTATTAATACGTTTCATCCCGTCAAACACTGCCGAAAGATTATCATAGTTCGATATCTGTGTTGTCCACTCTTCCCTTTGAAGCCCCAGCACCTCTCCTACAAACCGGTTACCGAAGGCGCGCCAGTCTGATGCGGGATAAGCCACATGATGAGCATTAAAGTTTCCGGTTGCACCACCGAACTTGGCAGAAATAGGAACAGATTTCAATAACGCCAGTTGCTGCTCCAGACGGTAAACAAAAACCATGACCTCCTTACCCAAACGGGTTGGAGAAGCAGGCTGACCGTGTGTTTTTGCCAACATTGGTATATCCATCCATTGCGTAGCATATTGTTTAAGCATATCAATCACCTCTTGCAATGAAGGATAATACACCTCATTGAGGGCATCTTTCAGAGACAACGGAACTGATGTATTGTTTATATCCTGGGATGTTAAGCCAAAATGGATAAACTCTTTGCAATCTTCCAAAGACAGCAGATCGAATTTTTCCTTTATAAAATACTCGACAGCCTTTACGTCGTGGTTGGTTACACTCTCGATCTCTTTGATCCGTGCAGCATCTTCCAACGAAAAGCCCGTATAAATCTTTCTCAAATCTTCTTTAAGAGATGGAGATACGGTAGAATTCAATTGGGGTAAGAACTCTGCAAGCGTAATAAAATACTCAATTTCTACCTGCACTCTGTATTTAATAAGTGCGTACTCTGAAAAATAGGCCGCTAAACCCTCGGCTTTGTTTCTGTAGCGTCCATCTACAGGAGAAATAGCTGTCAGTGTTGAAAATTTCATATACATTATTAATATAGAGATGCAAAGGTAATTATTATTGTCGAGAAACCTGTAAAGTTGTATTTTTTTTTAATTTTTTGGCTGAAATGTTTGGAGGAATAAAATAAAGCCGTATCTTTGCACCGTCTTAAAGAGAAAGACACAACAAAAATAAAATTTTGTGAAAGGGCGTTTAGCTCAGCTGGTTCAGAGCATCTGCCTTACAAGCAGAGGGTCGGCGGTTCGAATCCGTCAACGCCCACCTTTCATAAATAAAAAACATTTCGGGCGTTTAGCTCAGCTGGTTCAGAGCATCTGCCTTACAAGCAGAGGGTCGGCGGTTCGAATCCGTCAACGCCCACAGAAGGAGAGTAGTTTTACTCTCCTTTTTTTATTCCCTCCCCCTCAGACAAATCAAAAGAAAATGGATCACGACCAAATTCTGGGTCTAAGCATAAATTTTGCATAATCTGTACAGGAAGAATTTAATGTCCGTTACACCTCTAAACTGTCTTCTGAAGTCTTTTATTTTAGCATTAAAGGATTCCGCAGC
>NZ_JBFWMI010000041.1:0-28744 GCF_050251695.1 Macellibacteroides sp. | reverse complement strand
CAAAAATGGATCAAAAATAAAAGAATCTAACCTGCGTTTAGATAACTTTTTTTATCTTCGCAAACAATGAGCACTGGTATACTTTTCAACTGGAATATGGTATACTTTTCAATTGTTATATACACTTCGTAAAAAATCATGAATAATGCTTTATTATACTTTTCAGAGGTAAAGTCGAAGAAAGTATATTGAAATATTAAAGGATTATTTCCTTTGAGTTGAAATTTATCTAAATCCACAGACAAAGAGTCAAAAATATCGCCCAAATGGTCATTAGACATATCTCCCATTTTTATTTGATTGGTTGTCACAGCAAGAAGTCTTTCCCATGTATAACCAAACTCTTGATAAAACAAAGCATAAGCTACTTTTCTTATGGTTCTATCGAATCGCCTTCTATCTATTTGAATTGATTTTGCATTTTCCTTGTAAAAAGAAACGTCTTTCAGAGTACTAATAATGGCGTTTGCAAGAGCAGAACTTCTTTTAAGAGAGGAAAATGA
The DNA here is from genome assembly GCF_050251695.1 of Macellibacteroides sp. Taxonomy (NCBI): domain Bacteria; kingdom Pseudomonadati; phylum Bacteroidota; class Bacteroidia; order Bacteroidales; family Porphyromonadaceae; genus Macellibacteroides; species Macellibacteroides sp. The sequence continues at coordinate 28,241 of NZ_JBFWMI010000041.1, read as the reverse complement.
TTTAGAAAAAAAATGATCAATAGATGTTTGGTTATTCTCGATAGACATCGTTATAATATTCCTTGCGTATTCATCATCTTTAGATGTATCCTCATTGTGAATTTTGCAAGCAGGCACAGTATATAGATTAAGCCTCATATCTTTAGGAAAAAAACATCTCGGAGGAACATGCTCGACGGATGTACTCTCATTGTCACACATATAACATTTCGCCATAATATATCTTTTGGTATTATTTTATTGGTATTAATCTACACTCCCCCTCCAATAGATATTCATAAACAGGAATCGTAGAACTTTCTCCATTCCAATATTTAAGAGTTTGATTTTTAGCTTCTTTAGTTGTAATATTATTAGGTATTAAATCCAACAAATTCATATCCCCTTTGAATAATTTTCTTTCATTAATAATTTCAACCTTACAGATTTCCCCTCCCCCTTTTATTTTATCTCTATAATAGATGCAATCATTTACGCTATCAAACAGGAAGAATGAATCTGCTCTTTTAGGCTTGTTTGGACAATATTCTTTTCGTACTAACTCGTAAATATATTCCCAAAGATAAAACCCTTCATTAAATAGCTGAATACCTATTTTAATAAGAGATTGAATTATCAAGACAAAATCTTCTACTCGAATCGGAAAATTTCTTTGTGCATACACCTCCTTAGAATAGGAAATTAAGCCATTATTATGTTGAGAAAAATTCTTCAGATACATTTCACCAAATAAGGATAAACCATTGTTTAAGGTGAAATAAAAATCGAGAGGAATTTCCAATTCTTCAGAAGAACTAACTATAAAATCCAATAAATCTGCATAATTATTGGATTTTGACAATATTAAACTGTAATTTGTGCTATAAGTATCAATAATAGCTTCTCTATCTATATGATTTACAACTTTATAATAATCCATATTTTTACTTATCATAGGTCTATAATCTCATATTATTTATAATTCCACCGTCTTCAATAACTGGAGATAATGTCCCTGTTGTTTCTTTTTTCGTAATCAATTCAAATACCCATTCCCATTATTCCCAAACAGATAATTCTGTTGAGGCTTATCACTCGCTTTCAAACCGTACTTTTTCACTACCTCATCCAACAAGCTCTCATCCAAATGCAGGTATGCCCCGAATGACGGGTGGTCTGTCAGTCCGAAACCTACCATTATCCCGTCTTTTTCATCTTCCAGACCCCGCATGAACACAAAATAATTGTGCGGATTGGCTCCGTCCATATTGAACATTATTTCTTCATCCGACAACTTTGGCGGAGTAACCCCTTCGGGCATCAATTTATAATAATCATAGTCCACCCATCCCCGGTTGCGGTAAGACGAGAACAGTTCCCTTAACTGCTCGGTTGTCAGATGCTTTATAGAATAAAATTGCTCAACCATACCTTAAAAATATCTCTGCCCAAAGGTAGGCAATATTGCCGGATAAGGTGGAAAAACTACCCACTCAATTTTCTCCGCCGACAAGACTTTGCTGCCACAAGTCGCCAGTTGATTGCCGGAAGCCTCCGCAGGCTTGATACCACTTTGTCAGTCAATATGTTACATCTAATTTCGCCTATGCACTGATATTGGTGCGAACTAAAAACATTCGTAAATATGGACGAAAAATTAAAGAACGATGCAAAAAAAGTAATGCTCGTTCAAGATGCAAGCAGCGGCCAACTGAAAGCCGTTACCGATGTGGATAAGGACGGAAATATTCAGACCGTCGAACCCACTAAAGCAAATCTGGCTTCCCTGTTGAATGTGAACACAAACGATTCTTTCATTGAAGCCTTTTTAAAAAAGATGATGGAGCAGGCGGATAATCCGGCACATTCAGGGTTATCCAATCCCATCAACAAGGTCTTTATCATGACCGAGAGTGTTTTCAACAAACTCGTCAAGATGAACTTTCCACCCGAAGAACTGGAAAAGTACCGTGTCGATCCGGCAGCCGAACTGGCAGCCCGGCAGGGACAGAACCCCAAAGTACAGCAGGGTGGCGGCGACACCACTTCCCAATCGACTTTCCAGCCGATGGACGTAAGCAAAATCGACCGGGCAGATTTGGAACGCAAAGGGATTAAGTGGGAAGATATGGAACCGCACCTGAAAGCGATGTCCTACGGCCATAAGTCCAACAAGATGGTTGAAATGAATCCCGAAATGGAGCCGGGCGGTATGCGCGTCCCCACAAAAGGACGCATCTCGCTGGAAGAACAACCGGACGGCTCAATCAAGGCTATTCCACATTACCATCAGGAAAAACCGAATCTGGATGCACCCCTGCATGGGACAAAGCTCGATGATGAAGCAAAAGCCAATCTACTGACAACGGGCAATGCCGGAAAAGTGATTGAACTGGAACTAACTCCCGGCAAGAAAGAACCCTGTTATGTTACCCTTGACAAAATGACCAACGGATTGGAAGTTCTGCCAGTCAGCCAGATTGGGCCGATTGACAAAATTAAAGGCGTCGAACTTACCGAAGGACAGAAGTTGGACTTTGCCGCAGGACGCAAAGTGTTGGTTGAGGGCATGACTTCCCGCAGCGGGACTAAATTCGACGGCTACGTTCAGGTTAATGCTTCCGATAAGAAATTCGATTTTACCTATGACGGCTTAGACCGTAACCGCTATGCTCAGGAGAATAAAGAAATCCGCCAGCAGAAGAAAGCGGGAGGTCAGGAAACAAAAAAGGAAGTTTCACAGGGTGAAGACAAAAAAGAGATTTTCATCCCTAAAAAACTGTTGGGAGTTGAGCTTGACGAAAAGCAGATTAAATCATTAGAAGCAGGTAAAGCCACCTATGTAAGAGCCATGATGAAAGACGGGCAGGATCAGCCTTTCAATGCGTGGGTTAAACCGAACTACGAAAAAGGCAAGCTGGATTTTTACAAATGGAATCCCGACTACGCCAAAAAGCAGGGTGCAACGGTAAAACCCGCCGAAGAAAGCAAAACTCAGGTAGCCGTCAATTCCGAGGGTAAGACCAACGAAGCAACCAAGAAAGTGGACAAGCCACTTCAACAGGGGCAGCAGAAGCCGACCGAAAGCCAGCAGAAGAAGCAGGACGAGAACAAGCAGCGCCAAAATCCTCAAAAACGGCAGTCTGCACCTAAAGCAAGGAAAAGCCGTGGGGTTTCCTAATTCATTAATTAACAATCAAAAAACAAAATCACAATGAAAGTATGTATTGCAGAAAAGCCCAGCGTAGCGCGTGAGATCGCCGCTATCGTGGGAGCAACAACAAAGAAAGACGGATATTTAGAAGGCAACGGCTATGCCGTTACGTGGGCATTCGGTCATCTGGTCGGACTTGCCATGCCCGAAGCCTACGGTTTAACAGGGTTTAAGGCGGAGAATCTGCCGATACTCCCCAAAGAGTTTATCCTTCAACCCCGACAGATTAAGGAGGGCAAGGAGTATAAGAATGACCCCGGTGTAATGAAGCAGTTAAAGGTAATTAAGGAGTTATTTTCCCGTGCCGACCGGATCGTCGTTATGACCGATGCGGGACGTGAGGGAGAACTTATCTTCCGTTTTATATACAGTTACCTCGATTGCAAAAAGCCGTTCGACCGCCTTTGGATCAGCAGCCTGACCGACCGTGCCATTCGTGAGGGACTGCAAAACCTCCGTCCGGGCAGTGATTACGATAACCTGTACCTGTCCGCCCGCGCCCGCAGTCATGCAGATTACGTCGTAGGAATTAATGCCAGCCAGGCATTAAGTATTTCCGCCGGGAGTGGTGTATTCTCTCTCGGACGGGTACAAACGCCTACATTGGCGATGATATGCAGCCGTTATCTGGAAAACAAAGATTTCAAACCGCAAACCTATTTCCAACTCAAACTGCATACAGCTAAAGATGCCACCTCTTTTTCAGCCCTGTCTTTGGATAAGTATGATACCCGGACAAAAGCGGATGAACTGTACACCCTTGTAAATTCCTGCGGTACGGCAAATGTGGTAAGTGTGGAACGCAAAGAAGCCAATCAGGAGCCACCATTATTATATGACTTGACTACTTTGCAGAAAGAGGCCAACAGTAAACACGGTTTTTCGGCAGATAAAACCCTCACGATAGCGCAAGCGCTCTATGAAAAGGCCGTACTTTCCTATCCCCGTACCGGTTCCCGTTATATCTCCACCGATGTATTCGATGAAATACCGCAGCTACTCGACAGCCTGAAAAGCTATTCCCGTTTTTCCGCTTATGTTTTTTCAATGGAAAATGCCCCGCTTAATATCCGCAGTGTGGACGACAAAAAGATTACTGACCACCATGCAATTATCATTACCGAAAACAAGCCCGGCGAACTTTCACCTGACGAACGCATCATCTACGAAATGGTTGCCGGACGTATGCTGGAAGCATTTTCTAAAAAGTGTAAGAAAGAAAATACGGTTGTTTCCCTTGAATGTGGCGGAGTAATATTTACAGCACGGGGAAGTATTATCCTTTCTGCCGGATGGCGTGGCGTATTTGGCGCACAGGAAGAAGAAAAAGAGGAAGATGCCACCGTACTGCCCGATATCACTCAGGGAGACAGCCTACCCGTGAAAGGTTGCGACGTATTGGAAAAACAGACCAAACCCCGCCCGTTACATACGGAGAGCAGCCTATTGTCCGCAATGGAAACCTGTTCCAAAGAAGTTGAGGACGAAGCCGAACGGGAAGCTCTCAAAGAATCAGGCATCGGAACGCCTGCCACCCGTGCAGCCATTATCGAAACACTATTCTCCCGTGAATATATTGTACGTGAAAAGAAATCACTTGTACCCACCAATAAAGGATTGACCGTGTATCTGGCTGTTAAGGATAAGAGGATTGCGGATGTTTCAATGACCGGCGAGTGGGAAAGCGCACTGAATAAAATCGCTTCGGGAGGGATGGATGCAAATACTTTTCACAAGGGTATAGAAGTATATGTCGCACAGATTACAACGGAACTGCTCTCTATCTCTATCGAGGGGGCGAGCAATCGTACCGGATGTAAATGCCCTAAGTGCAGCGGACAGGTGGTTTTCTATCCTAAAGTCGCCAAATGCCGGAATGAGGATTGCGGACTGACGGTATTCCGTTCCATAGCCGGAAAAGAGCTGACGGATGTACAACTATCCGACCTTTTCGGTAAAGGGAAAACCGGACTGGTAAAAGGCTTCAATAAAAAAGCCGGAGGAACTTTCGATGCTATTATTGCTTTCGACAGTGAATATAAAACCGTTTTTGAATTTCCAAAAAACAAACCGGGCAATGCAGGGAAAGGGAAAAAGCGGAAATAATCGTATATTTGCCACTAAGATTCTAATCATAGCATGTTTTTTTAAGATATGTTTTGAAAGGAATTTTAGTGGTGGGCGCTTCGGGTGGGAATCCGGAGCGCCTTTTCGCTTTTCCCCTCTCCATATTTTCAACCACTAAAATTCCAATGTTATGGCAAAAAATAATTCATCGCCTGGTGGCGAACTATCCTATTACGGGCTATCCCTCTTATCGTATCTCAGTGACAGTCATCCCGACAAAACCGGGGATAAGGCATTTATAACAAAACGAGCCGACCTTGCAGCAGAGGCTTACAGCGAGGCAATCCGAAACGGACTTACCCATATTGAAGCAGAAGAACTGGCAAATGCCGAACTATACCGGGGTTTACATTTTTCCGTTTACAATACCCTTGTAAATATACTCTGGGACGAGTTTTCGGTAGAAATTCCCGAAGATACGGCCCGCAAGGTCGCCCTGCAGGTCTTACCGCTATGCGGTAACGTGCTGGCAAAATACACCCTAACAGATGATTTTGCCGACACTCCTGCATACGACCTTTTATATACGGAACTCGTAGGAACAATCCAAATACTTCTGGAAGATGGCGCGGTTTAATAAAACGGCGCACCTTCGCCAGAATATCGACGCGATAAAGGCAGCCTTTACGCTCGACCGGGAAAAGCGGGAAGCCACCCCGGAGGAAAAAGAAGTATTGCAGCAATACAGCGGTTTCGGAGCGATTAAGGAAGTGATAGACCCGCTGCCGAAGAACGGCGGGAAAGCCACACCCTTAACCCCTCTTATCGAAGAACTGCATACAGTCCTGAAAGAGAACACTGCCAGTGAACGGGAATATAAACGCTATTTGAATGGCATCAAAGATTCCATTCTATCTGCTTTTTATACTCCACCCGTCATTGCCGACACTCTGATTGCATCGTTAATACAAAGTGGTGTTACACCCCAGCGGGTAATAGACCCAAGCGCCGGAGCAGGCGTATTTACAGACAGTCTTAGAAAATCCGCTCCCGATGCAGAAATAACCTGTTTTGAAAAAGACCCGATGACAGGTATGATACTAAAACACCTGCGCCCGGAGGATAATGTAAGGGTACAGGGGTATGAAACCATCGAGCCAAAGTATTCCGGCTATTACGATGTGGCGGCCAGTAATATCCCTTTCGGGGATGTTGCACTGTTCGACCCGTCTTTCTCAACAAGTACCGACCCCGCCCGTAGGCAAGGTACACGAACACTGCACAACTATTTCTTTATGAAATCGGTTGATACCGTCCGCGATGGCGGTATAATCGCCTTTATCACCTCACAGGGCGTTCTCAACTCCGAACAGAACCGCCCCATCCGTGAGTGGCTTGCGGACAGGTGCGATGTGGTTTCCGCTATACGTCTGCCTAATAATCTATTTACAGACCATGCCGGAACCGAAGTCGGCAGCGACCTCATTGTATTGCAGAAACGACCGGCTGGCGAATATCCCGTAACCGACCGGCAGACGGATTTTATCGAATCCCGCAAGCTGTCAAACGGTATTTCCATAAATAACCTGTTCCGGCAGTTAGACAGGGTTATCCAAACTGATGCCAAAGTAGGAACCGATCCTTATGGCAAACCCGCAATGGAATTTACCCATTCCGGTGGCGAAACAGGTATTGCCGATGACTTGCGACGGATGCTGGGCGAGGACTTTTCCAAACACCTCGACCTTGAACGCTACCTCTCTTTTGCTCCCCAGCATGCGGAGCAAACGCAAGAAAGAAAAGTAGATGCTCCACAAGTTGAACCGGAGCAGCATACAACAGTGGACATTGCAAGTGCTTCAAACAAAGTGGAAGCCGATGTTTCCACCTCGCACCTGCAAAGACCACAGGAGGAACGACTGCCAAATGACCTTAATCCCCTTTGGCAGACGGATGAGCTTGATCCGTTCTGGCAAGCCGTAGAGGAACACTTTGAAACTATGGACAGTCGGGATAATGCTCAAACGATTATCCCGACAGAGGAACAGGATGCTATCGCAAAAGCACAGGCGGAAGGACATAATCTTGATACAACCACCGGAGAACTGACGCCGATAGCTGATGTAGAACCTTTACAGGGTGTTCCGCATACTGATGAGGAAATCTATGAACCGACTGCTGAAGATTGGGCAGATTACGGCGCATACTTAGCCGAGCGGGAAAGCCGGGGTATAGAAGAACGACTACCCCAACCGGAAGACTACGGCATTATTGAGCCTGCCCCGGAAACTCCCGTTCAGGCGACTATGGAGCCGAAGCTAAACCAACAAACCACTCAGGCGGGCAATTTCAGCGGGACACTTTTTGACATGGACGACCCCGCTATTCTCGCAAAGCCGACTACGGAGGCTGCTCCAAAAGTAAACGTACAACAAGAACCGCTGATAACCCTTTATGACCTGTTCGGTTTCTCCGAAGAAGAACGCTCTCAGGTAAGCCGTCCCCGCAAGCGGAAAAAGACTGCCAAACCTAAAAAGAAACAGGAAGAAGACCGGGTAATCGAATGGCGGGAAGAGTTGATGATAGAGGCTTACGAACGTCGTCAGCGTGAAGAAAAGGAACAACAATCGAGACAACCCTCGCAGGATAATACACCGCTTGTTTATCCGGTCGAAGATGCCCGCAGAGCGGAACAACAGGAAGCCTTACGGCGTGAGCAGGAACGGGAAGAATACCTGAAACCTATCCCGTTCAAAGCGGAAATACTACCTCATTACCGTGAGGGTTCGCTCGTTTCGGACGAGCATAACCGTATCGGATATCTGCGGGGTATGGAAGGCTTGCAGCCTATGTTCCACCCGTTGGAACTGACCGAAACACAGGAAAAGAAAGCCTCTATCTACGTCGAAATACGTGATACTTATTATCATTTATATCAGAATGAAGCCGAACGGCTGGAAGCCAACCCCGCCCTCCGGGAAATGCTAAACCGTCTGTACGATAATTTCACAGACCGTTTCGGCAGGCTGAATGAGAAGAAAAACCTCGACCTGATTAAAATGGATTCGCGGGGAACGGAAATCCTTTCTTTGGAACGCTACATTGACGGGGTAGCACAGAAAGCCGATATTTTTCATCATCCGGTAGCGTTCAACCCCAATGAGATTACCGAAGCTGCCGATGCCCGTGAAGCGTTGGTCGCAAGTCTGAATAAATACGCCGGGGTAAATCTGGAATATATGGCAGGACTTACCGGAGGAACACAGGATAGTATTCTGGAAGAATTGCATGGCAGCATCTATTTCAACCCGGAAATTAACGGCTATGAAATTGCCGATAAATACATAGCCGGAAATGTCATAGAGAAAGCGGAACGGGTGGAGCGTTTTTTGAATGATAACCCCGACCATATCCCGGCAGCAAATTCTCTGCGGGCGCTTCGGGAAGCTACCCCGAAACCCATTGCCTTCGATGACCTTGATTTTAATTTCGGCGAAAGGTGGATTCCTAAAGGTATTTATGAAAAATACGCATCGCACCTATTTGATGCAGATGTTACAATAAATTTCGCACCCAACATCGACGAGTATAGCGTAAAGGCAGACAGGACGAACGTAAAAATAACCGACCAGTATGCCGTGAAATCACAGAGCCGTACATTCAACGGCATACACCTGATGAAACACGCCCTGCAAAACACTTCACCGGACATCACCAAAAAAGTAAACAAGCTGATTGACGGTAAAATGCAGGAGGTCAAAGTGCGTGATCCCGAAGCCATACAACTCGCCAACTCCAAGATAGACGAGATGCGGAACGGTTTTTCCGACTGGCTGCGCGACCAATCGCCGGAGTTCAAGGACAGGTTGGCTGACCGCTACAACCGTATGTTCAACTGTTTTGTGCGCCCCAACTACGACGGCTCACACCAAACCTTTCCGGGACTTGACCTCAGGGGATTGGGCATACAAGACCTGTATAAGAGCCAGAAAGATGCAATCTGGATGGATAAACTACTGGGCGGGAATATTTGCGACCATGAGGTCGGAGGCGGTAAAACGCTGATTATGTGTTGCGGGGCAATGGAGAAAAAACGGCTCGGATTAGCCAATAAACCCATGATTACAGGCTTAAAAGCCAATATTCATGAGATTGCCAAGACTTTCTGTACCGCCTATCCGAACGCAAAGGTTCTTTACCCCGGCAAGGAAGATTTTACTCCCAAAAACAGGGAGAGGATCTTCCGTGAGATAAAGAATAACGATTGGGATGCCGTTATCCTGACACACGAACAGTTTGCCAAGATACCGCAATCACCGGAACTGCAACGGGAGATATTGCAGACCGAACTTGACAGCGTGGAGGAAAACTTACAGGTTCTTAAAGACCAGGGCAAAGAAGTTTCCCGTGCCATGCTGAAAGGTTGCATAAGGCGAAAGCTCAATCTGGAAGCCAAACTGCAAACGGTTATGCACACCATTGAAAACCGTAAGGATGATACGGTCGATTTCCGCTTAATGGGTATCGACCACCTCTACGTGGACGAATCGCACAAATTCAAGAACCTTACGTTCAATACCCGCCACGACCGGGTAGCGGGATTGGGAAATCCCGAAGGCTCACAACGTGCGCTGAATATGCTCTTTGCCATCCGTACCATTCAGGAACGCACGGGGCGCGATTTAGGCGCTACTTTCCTTTCGGGGACAACCATATCCAACTCCCTTACCGAGTTGTATCTGTTGTTTAAATATCTCCGTCCGCAGGAAATGGAGCGGCAGAACCTTAAAACCTTTGATGCGTGGGCAGCCGTTTTTGCTAAGAAGTCCATTGATTACGAGTTTTCGGTAACCAATGAGATTGTACAGAAAGAGCGTTTCCGGTATTTCATCAAAGTGCCGGAACTGGCCGCCTTTTATTCCGAGATCACCGACTTTCGTACAGCCGCCGATATCGGTATAGACCGTCCGGAGAAGAACGAGATATTGCACAACATACCGCCCACGCCCGACCAGACGGCATTTATCGAACGCCTTGTGCAGTTTGCAAAGACCGGCGACGGTGAACTGTTGTTCCGTGGTAAACTGACAGAAAGAGAAGATAAAGCAAAGATGTTGATTGCGACGGATTACGCCCGTAAGATGTCGCTCGATATGCGTATGGTCGATCCGACTCGCTTCGGCGACCATGTGGACAATAAAGCCAGCCATTGCGCCCGGATGATCGCCGACTACTATTATAAGTACGACCAGCATAAGGGTACACAGTTCGTTTTCTCCGACCTCGGCACTTACAAAGCCGGGGAGTGGAACGTATATAGTGAAGTAAAACGTAAATTGGTCGAAGATCACGGCATACCTGCTCATGAGGTACGTTTTATTCAGGAAGCTGCCAGCAGCGAGAATATGCGCAAGCGCATGATAGAGGAAATGAAAGAGGGTAAAATCCGTGTCATGTTCGGTTCAACCGAAATGCTTGGAACAGGTGTAAACGCACAGAAAAAGTGCGTAGCCATCCATCATCTCGATTGTCCGTGGGTGCGACACGAAGTCGCGTAAATGATTGTTTGAAGTTCTGCCAAAGAGTTGGAGAACGCTTAAACCTGCTGTTCCGTCAGCAGTAGCCTACAACCAGATGCACCAAATAGTGATATAATGTATCAAGCTGGTTGGACAATGTACTCCTCCCGAAAGGGGCAGACAGAAGCGTGAGTGGAAATCAATGGCTGTTAGTATCATACAGTCGGGAGGCTAGGCTGAGTAGTATGGTTAGCATAAGCGAACTGTTGTGTAAACATCGTAAAGTCGTAAGGGAGCGTAAGATACTATTTCAAGCTCCACCCAAAATGGGATGCAGCCAGTTAATCCCCTCCATGGTGGGATTACACGGATATAAGGGCTGTCGGTGGATGAGACGGGACCTAACCTACTCGTAAGTCATTGTACGTGGAACGTGGTAAGCCTGTATTTCTCCTGTCATAATGACAGGTAAGCGAGCCGTAAGGTAAGCCGAATGGAATGCAGGTATAAGATTGCAGAAAAAGCGAATGCTTCCCTTGTAATGAGGGAGATACGGTTTGAGCCCTGCTTATGGATTGAGTGGGACGACATTATCCGACACGAAAGTGGGCAAACTTCTGCGTTAGGTAATTCTTTACAATTAACTTTTAGAACTTTTGAAAGAGGAAAAGCAAATGAACGACATTAAAACATCGTGTGCACCTGCTGATAATCAGCAATCATCTTGGGACAGTCTTGACTGGCCCAGATGTGAGCTGGCTATAAAGAAGCTTCAAGCACGAATTGTAAAGGCTCAAAAAGAGGGTAGATATGGCAGGGTGAAAGCTTTGCAATGGACGCTTACTCACTCGTTCTACGCCAAAGCGTTGGCGGTAAGAAGAGTAACTTCGAATAGCGGCAGTAAAACCGCAGGGGTTGACCTTGTAACATGGGAAGACTCTCAAACAAAGTTTCAGGCAATTGGAACGCTCAAAAGACGTGGCTACCAGCCACAACCTCTAAGACGGATTCATATTAAGAAAAGCAATGGTAAACTTCGACCGTTGGGAATACCGACAATGAGAGACCGAGCCATGCAAGCCCTTTACCTGATGGCGTTAGAGCCTGTGGCAGAAACTACGGCTGATACCCGTTCGTACGGATTCCGGAAGGAACGCTGTACGATGGATGCTGTCGGGCAATGCCATAATGTACTACGCAAAGGATATTCTCCCGAATGGATTCTGGAGGGAGATATTAAAGGATGCTTCGACCATATCAGTCATGAATGGCTGCTGAACAATATCCCTATGGATAAAGTGATGCTTCGTAAGTGGCTGGGATGTGGCTTTGTCTTTAATAAACAGTTATTTCCGACAGAAGAAGGGACACCGCAAGGCGGTATCATATCGCCAACTTTGGCGAATATGGCTCTGGATGGACTACAGAAGATTCTCTCTGACAGGTATAAACGAAAAACAATCAAAGGCGAACGTTATTCACCAATGGTGAATCTGATTCGTTATGCTGATGACTTTATTATCACGTCAGAAAACAGAGAGGTATTGGAAACGGAAATCAAACCATTGGTTGCTGAATTTCTCGCTGAAAGAGGATTAACCCTGTCGGAGGAGAAAACGATGATAACCAATATCAACGATGGCTTCGATTTTCTCGGATTCAATATCAGGAAGTTCAAGAATCAAATATTGACAAAACCATCCAAGCCTGCACAAAAACGTTTTCTCGCAAAAGTCAGAACGACCATCAAGAGTAACAAGGCGTGCAAGCAGGAGTCACTGATACGGCTATTGAATCCGATGATAACAGGTTGGGGCAACTATTACCGACACGGGGCTACCAGAGATGCGTTCCACTGGGCTGACCATCAAATGTTCAACGCATTATGGCAATGGGCTAAACGCAGGCACTCAAAAAAGGGTAAACGCTGGATAGCCGACAAATATTGGCATGTTGCAAAAGGAAACGGATGGCACTTCACATCATACTTTAAGAAGCCAAATGGAAAGCAGGATAGTCTGACATTGAAAAATCTGTCGAATATCCATTTTATCCAATATACACAAATTAAAGGGGATGCTAATCCTTTTGACCCTGAGTATGATAAATACTTCGACCAAAGGGAAACCCAAAAAATGCTTGTTACGCTGAAAGGGAGGAATTCCTTGCTTTACCTATGGAAAAAGCAAGACAGGAAATGCCCTCTATGCGGTATGCCGATTGACCGTGTTTCGCCGTGGAATGTAACTGAAAAGGTTGTAAATGGCAAGATACAGAGGTCTTTGGTGCACGATAAATGTTACAAACAATTTAGAAAACAACAAAATTAGAAGTTATGAGCCGGTTTCAATATACAAATAGAAACTTAGAATTGCTTGAGCCGTATGAGTGGAAACGCTCACGTACGGTTCTTAGGGGGGAAAGCGGCAGTAATGTCGCTGACCTACCCGATCGGCCCTCTGATCTGGAGCAACGCGACGGACGAGGCATTCGTACAGGCAATGAAGTTGCTAAATATTACGCCGATAATAAGGTCGATGTTGTTCTCTATGCGGTTGAAAAGTCACTGGATGCTTACAAATTCGGATTGCTCCACAATAAACAGCTTTTCATCCGGCAGTTAAAAACCAACAATATGGGCGCACGTACCATTGACGAGGGTGCAATGGATGAGAAAACAGGCATGAACTTCTCCGAATATGTGGCTATTCTTTCCGGCAATACGGAATTGCTTGAAAAAGCTCGTCTGGAAAAGAAAATCACCACATTGGAAAGCGAACGGCAGGCATTTGTGAGGGGTAAATCATCCAGCCGTTACAAGTTGGATGATATTCTGCAAAAAGTGGAGAAGAACAGCGGTTTGATTGAACGCATCGGTAAAGACTTGGAGAACTTCAAAAGCCGGGTACAATTAAATGAGGACGGTTCGTATAAAAATCCTATCCAACTGGATGGCGTTCAGGGCGGCGATATTAAGTTTATCGGCAAACACCTGAATCATATTGCCGACACCGCCCGCACCGGGAATGAGTTTGATAAGATTGGCAGTTTGTATGGTTTCGACTTGCTTGTTAAGAGTGAAACCACACAGAAAGAGGGTTTTGATATGGTGCAGAACCGTTTCTATGTACGGGGAGAGGGAGATTACCTGTATCAGTACAACTACGGTAATCTTGCCTCTGATCCACGTTTGGCAGCACAGAATTTTATCAATGCGCTGGGAACTATCGAACCGACGCTTGAAAAATTCCAAAAGGAAAATGAAAAACTGTCGAAGGATATTCCAACGTTCAAAGAGGTGGTTGAAGGTACATGGCGCAAAGAACCGGAATTAGCTTCTTTACGGGCTGAATTAACGGACTTAGACCGGAAGATACAGCTTTCCCTCAAACCGATAGAAGAAAGCGAAGGGCAGCCTGTAAATGAGGTTTCAGCCGATAAAAAACAAACTGCCGAAGATAACCTCCAACCCTCGCAGGGTAACGGGCAGCCTTTCATTCCGGCACGGCTTAGGGAGATAGCAAACAACTCCGGTGGGCGTGTCGTTATTGGAACGGTAGGCGGTAGTCCTCCCAAAGTTGAGAACCCTGTATCCAAAGGAATTAAGTTATAAGATTAAGAGCCGCTTCGTCATCACGACGGGCGGCTCTTACCGATTATGAACTATATTAAAACACGAAGAAATTAACCGTTTTTCTTATTCATGTTCCTAAAACTGCTGAAATGTTTTTCAATAAACCGTATAACATCGGATTCCTTATAATAGGTTTTGTGGTATATCATCTGAAAGGGTAACTCGCCGGAAGAACGGTAACGCTGCAACGTGCGTTTGCTGACGTTCAACATCTGGCAAAGGTCGAAGTTCTCCAACAGCATATCGCCATCGGGAAGTAGTGTCCTGCTTTGCACAATTGCGGGCGATTGCATCTTTTCGAGTTTGTCGAAACGCTCCATGATACGCCGCATCCAGCCGTCGAAATGATCTTTATCTATAAACATGGTTAGTCTTTTGGTAGAGTCATCAATCCTTTGGCGGCCAGTTCTTCCAACGAACCCACATTGCGTTGGATGCGTTTTTCTTCCAGCAACCGCTTTATCTCTGAAATGGTATAATACGTTTTCTTACCTATCAGTGAATAGGTAATCACTCCGTTACTGCGATAACGTTGCAAGGTGCGTTTACTGATTTTCAGATAAGAGCAGACAACCTCGTTATCAAGCCATATTTCCTGCAAAGGAGGTTGCTTTGGCTTCACTTGATAGATATACTTCTCAATGGCCTCAATCCTGTCCATGAGTGCCTGAAAATCGCCCGATTTCATAATTACTATTCCCATAATCCTTTGTTTTATTGATACTTTGCAAAGGTCGGCAGGATAAATTACGTGTATTCACAAGTTTAGTACACTATTTTCAGATTATTTTCTTTTGTGCTGATTATAGGGGTTTTACTGCACTATGGAAAGATGTTTATTTACACGATATTGTGGTAGGAGATTGGGTATTCTTTTTCTTGACACCCATGTAATTGACAGTTATATAGCGCATTACTTCATCGGTCGTATATTTTCTTTTCGGTAGAAAATTCAAAAATGGGTAAAAATATCTGTTAAGGGTGGAAAATCCGGATATGCAGTATGAAAAATCAAAAATACCCAATTGAGTATCTGCAATAATCTGGCTATAATTAGGATAACTTATTTTGTTTACAGTCATAAAGGATAAGGAAGAGATAGAAATTCAAAATATCTGCAAAATCCCTTCTTTACATTTGTGCTAAAATTTAATCTGAATTTTTATAAGGAGGATTCTATGAGTACATTATGTAAAGTAATATCCAAATTGGGCTTTCTTGCGGTTTTTGTTATGGTATGTCTTAGTTGTCAGGAAGAAGATGATTACAATTATATACCTGACATAAAAGTATATGCGTTTTATGAAACGATTGATGAACCCGGGCTTAAAAAGCCCGATGCAGGCGCAAAAGTCTATTATTATTACCGAATATGTTTAGATGATCTGGATGGATATACTTATCAGGAAGACGGTAAGTTTATTAATGATGATTTATCAATTATCCTGCCCGATGAAAAATTTATGATCGGTGAAAACGGTTCCGTATTTTTTATCCCCGAAGACAAAAAAGGAAGTGCAATGATTGTTATTGAGAGTAGCTATTACAAAGGAAAAATCAAGACAACTTGCTTTTCTTCTCCCGGTAATGGGGCGGGTATTCATACAGTGTTCAAACCTGAATAATCTTATTATACAAACTGAACAATAAAAGTATGTAGATTATTTTGGTAATCGTACTGAATGTTCCAACCGTGCATCTTGCATATTTCGTGAACGATGGATAAACCCAATCCGTTGCCTTTCTTTTCTTCCGATGTACGGTTAAAACGTCTGAACACCCTCTCCTTATCAAGAGCCTGTGCTGCACCTGTATTCGATATTACAAAACCACCATCAACCACCCGCATATTGATTGTCCCGTTTTCAGTATTGTAGCGGATAGCATTTACGATCAGATTTGTTATCAGACTTTCGACCAATATCCTGTTGGCATGGATATTCAAAGGATTTTCAATCTCGACATTGACTTTGATCTCATTACTTTCGGCGCGTTCACGCAAGTATAAAAGTTGAGCGTATAAAGTTTGCACAAAATCAATGTCTTCCATATGAAGGTATTGGTCGTTGTCGATACGGGCCAGAAGTAAAAGGTTTTTATTCAGGCGTGTCATTCTCGACGATACCGAATAAAGAGATTGTATAATATCCATCTGCTCCTGCGATATATCAGGCTGTTGAAGCAGCATATCTAACTGTGATTTAAATACGGCTAACGGAGTTTGAAGCTCATGCGAGGCATTTTCTATAAATTCCTTTTGTTTTTTATAACTACTCAGGTTGTCGGAAATAAGGTCATTCAGGATACTGTTCAATTGCACAAACTCGGCCGTATCAGTGCTGTTGAATTGTGGCTGTTCGCCTTTTTCAAGACTAAAATCCTGAATTTTGGACAGTGTTGAATGGAACGGTCGCCAAAGCCTTTTGGACATAAAATAGAATACTACTGACAATGAGATTAGTATAACAAAAAACAGAAGCCCGTATTGGGATGTTAATGTTCTTATTAAATCATGTTTCTCGATCATCGGTATTCGGGACGTCAATATATAAGATATACCATCTATTGATATTTCATCGTAAACAATACGAAAATCAATGTTATGACCTTCTGCTTTATCGAAAAATTCTTCCTGCCTGACTACGCTCAAAGGGTATTTTTTATCGAATGGCAAAATGAATATATCTTCATTGAAACTGTTCCAAACTTCTATATCGTCAGCCTTAAAAGACGGTAGCCGGTCATTTTTAAATTCCTGAAGCCGGAATATTATCAATTGATCCAAGTCTTTTGCATAATATTTCTCCATGAACTTATATAACAGTGGAGCGCAGCATATAAGAATCAACAAAGTGGAGAGGAGAACCCCTAAAAGGCTTTTAAAAGCTAATGTTCTTGTTCTACCCATTGATATCCGGTTCCATAAATGGTTTTAATAATATTGGTGCTTCCGGCTTCCGCAAATTTCGCTTTCAGGTTTTTGATATGGGCATATACGAAATTATGGCTGTCCAGCATATCGGCCATATCCCCTGAAAGATGTTCTGCAATAGCATCTTTAGAAACAACTCTGGCTTTGTTGCCTATAAGGAATAATAGAAGGTCATATTCCGATTTAGTAAGTGTAACAGTTTTTCCTTTAACCTTGACGACTTTTGAGAGCAGGTCGATCCCCACATCACCAGAAATTAATGTGTTATTATGCGAGAACTGTTGCCGTCGCATAAGGGCATAAATACGGATGCTTAATTCGGACAATGAAAATGGTTTGGAGAGATAATCGTCTGCCCCTATTTTCAACCCCTCTATTTTATCGTCGAGCGAACCCCGTGCGGATATGATAATAATACCACTATCTATTTTACGGGCTTTAATTTCTTCCAAAATCTGAATCCCATCGCCACCCGGAAGATTTAAGTCGAGCAGGATACAATCATAGTTGTACAATGTTATTTTTTCCATTGCCGTACTGAAATTATAAGCCTGTTCACAGCGATAATTATCATCGGAAAGATATTTGACAATATTACTCGATAATACTTTCTCGTCCTCTATAACCAATATCTTCATATCACTCTAATTTATTTATCCATCAGTATAACCAGTGAGCCTCCCGCTATCATACAACCTCCTAAAATTACTTTCCAACTGACTGTTTCCCCAAGTATAAGGAATGAAAGAAAGATTGTAAAAACAACGCTCAACTTATCAATGGGAGCGACTTTGGAAGCTTCGCCGATCTGTAACGCTTTAAAATAGAAAAGCCAGGACAAGCCTGTGGCTACTCCTGACAGTATAAGAAACGTCCAATTTGTTTTAGTGAGGTCTTTAATACCTGAAGCACCATTCCCGGCCAGAACGATTGACCATGTTAAGAGTAGTATTACGCAAGTGCGGATAGCAGTAGCCAGGTTGGAATCGACGTTCTTGATTCCAATCTTAGCAAATATTGCCGTCAATGCAGCAAATATCGCAGATAGCACCGCATAATACTTCCACATATATTTTAAACTTAAACTATGACCAAAAGTACGAAATCAAATTTGTAGAAATGTAGAATTATAAAAATATCTTTTAAAAAATACAGAAAGTCGAAAATTCTAAATTCCTGCTAAATCAACGGATAATTTTGCACTATATTTTATTTGAAAAACAGATGTTTAAAGAAATTACCTCAATCGATCAGGATTTATTTTTTGCAATAAATGGTACTCACTCCTTTTTTACTGATTGCGTGATGTGGCTTTATTCAGGCAGATTGGTATGGATACCCATTACTCTTTTCCTGATAGGTTTCATTATTTATAAAAAGAACTGGAAGGAGTGGCTACCAGTATTAGTAGCTTTTGTGATATTGTTTTTGCTGAGTGATAAAATATCCTCCGATATTATTAAACCTTACTTTGCCCGATGGCGACCAACCCACGATCCGGCTATTATGGATCAGGTACGCATATTATATGGATATACCGGCGGACGGTATGGATTCGTTTCTTCTCATGCGACGAACGCTTTTGGAATGGCGGTATTCAGTTCATTCCTTTTAAAAAATAAGCTCTATACAATTGTCATTATTATTTGGGCGCTGATAATGGGATATTCCCGGATATACCTGGGTGTGCATTATGTTTCTGATGTATTGGGCGGTATAATAGTAGGCTCTGCCATAGGGCTTTTAATGTATTCCTTTTATTTATTTTCCATGAATAAACTATCTGTCAAAACCAACTATGCAAAATTGGCGACATATTCGCCTGTGTCTGTAAAAATACTGACTTTCACCATAATAGGCTATGTCGTTCTTATCTCTTTGTTAAGTCCACTTCTGATTAATTTTTTAAAATAGGCCAATATGAATAATACCGCTAAATTCAAATTTACAATTATTGCTCCTGTGTATAATGAACAGGATAACCTTCTGAGGCTTGAATCCGAACTGTCCTCATTTTTAAAAAGTGCAGCAATAAATAGCTGTGTTGTGTTTATAAACGACGGTTCGACAGATGATAGCGGGAATATGCTAAAAGAAATCTGCGAAAGGCACGATAATATGTTCTACCTGTCATTTGAAAAAAATGCAGGATTAAGTGCAGCCCTGAAAGCGGGCATTGACTATACCTTTTCGGAATATGTGGGTTACATAGATGCGGATTTACAAACGGCTCCCGAAGATTTTAACTTACTTCTGGAATACGCCCCGGATTATGCAATGGTTATGGGTATCCGTACAGGACGCAAGGACGGATTGGTAAAACGGGCATCATCGAAATTTGCAAACGGATTCCGGCGCATGATGACACATGACGAGGCAATCGACACGGGCTGTCCGTTGAAAGTTATAAAGACCGTATATGCTAAAAGGATTCCCTTATTTACCGGAATGCACCGATTTCTCCCTGCTTTAATAATGCTTCAAGATGGGGGAACATATAAGCAAATTCCAGTCCGGCATTTTCCCCGTATAGCGGGAGAATCAAAATTTCATCTTTGGAACAGGCTTATCGGGCCACTGAAAGATTGCTTTGCATACCGCTGGATGAAAAAAAGATATATAAATTATTCTGTGGAGAACTATAAAATATGAGCCAGTATTTTATAATCGCCATAGGACTTTTAGCACAATTGCTGTTCTCTGCCCGTTTGCTTGTACAATGGATAGCTTCTGAAAGAGCGCACAAAGTGCTATCGCCGACACTTTTTTGGCAGCTTAGTATGGCTGCTTCTTTTTTGTTGTGCATATATGGGTGGCTGCGTAATGATTTCGCTATCATTTTAGGGCAGCTTATCTCATATTACGTTTATATCTGGAACCTCAAATCAAAAGGAGCATGGAGTAAGCTACCCAAAGGAGCCCGGATTATTTTCTTTTCTATACCCATAGTTGCCGTCAGTTACTTCTTTTTGAATTGGAGTGGCACATACACAAAACTTTTTCAACAAGAGAACATACCTGTCTGGCTGATTGTATTTGGAGTTGTAGGACAGTTTACATTTACACTACGGTTTATTTATCAATGGTGGTATTCCCGTAAAGCGGGCGAATCCGTATTGCCGGTTATGTTTTGGATTATCAGCCTGACTGGATCTGCAATGATTATAACCTATGCTATTATCCGGCAAGACCCGGTGTTGATTCTCGGACAGGCAACAGGCTTTGTTGTGTATGCCCGTAATATAATGATCGGCTACAAATCATCCCGGAAACCTAATGACAAAGAGAATACTTTGCAAGAGTAATAAAATAAAAACATTGCATATAAATTATAAAAAAAGTAACAGGGTTGAATCTGCTGTTTTCGATTACTACTGTGTCAGAAGCTAATTCAAAGTACCCGCACTGATAATAGAAACTTGTTTAACCATATTGCGGTTATAGCGCTTGCTTTCTGGTTTGCGCCAGTTATTGTCGAATGTGTCGATATATTCTATACTCACATTTTTTCCTGCCAATATCTGTTCGGCGGGTTCTGTCCCCACCAGAACGAAAGGCAGAGCGGCATACACCAGACTATCATTTTCCATATCGAGCGCTGTAATATTGCGATTCGCTTCATAAACCAATTCCATACGGATTTCTTCTTTTGAACTATGGTAAAATGGTAGTTCTTTAACATTTGGATTATCCCGTACTGCATGAATACTGTGTCTTTCCTGATTGATGAATAACTGTCCGGCAGGTTGGAAACAGAAAGTCAGGAACGTAACCATTGTAAGCGCTGTCCCTGCAAAAATTCGCATAGGAAATATGCCTTTCTTCCCATAAAGTCCTAAAAACATCCATGTGGCTAATCCTATAAAAAATAACAAAGTAACTATAAAAACAGGCCAAGATAATGCCCCTTCGCGCACAAACATCAGATAGAGGAAGAACGGCATGGCAACAGCAATAGCGATAATGAGTGATCCATTAATCCGAAAAAGAACTTTCTTTCCTTTTGCGGATAAACCCTGTATGCTGTACCAAATGTAAAAAGCGGTATTAATAGCTCCCGGAACCAATAAGGGAAGCAGATAACGTGTCTTTTTTTCAGGTATCAATGACAAGAGTATGAGGGCTGCGAATGTCCAGATGATGGAAAAACGAAAGGTTGTTCTATGCCCTGTCTTTTTCTTCCAAAAGAAATATACAAGTGATGTTATCCAAAATAACGCCCAAATTCCTGCTTCCGCAGCAAATCCCCAATAATACCAAATAGGGCGGACATTATGATTGAGCCAATTTGCAGATTCTTTACTCGCGACAGCCATTCCGGTTTCGGGGTGGAAAACCGCAATGTAGCAGGGCCACCAAAACGATACAACCAGACAAATGACAATCATTACAGAGAGCGACAGTATTTTACCTTTTGTTTTAGGCCGCAGCGTAATGCCATATCCAATCAGAAAGGGTAATAACAGTGCGTAAAACGAAATAGGCCCTTTACTTAGAAAGGAGAACCCCATAAATATACCTGCTGTTATAAAACGCCCCCATTGCGCCCCTGGCATCTCAAAGGCACACACCAATAAATAAATCGCCACAAGCATAAAGCTATGGCAATAAATATCCCATGTAGCGGTTCGCCCAATCATGATGACATTATAGGAGGTAACCAGTACGACTGCCGCAATAAGAGCCAACAGTCGGTCTTTTGTCAATCTGCGCACCAGTAAATAGAGGAACAACGCCATTATCGTAGCGGCAATTCCAGCCATACAACGCTGTGCCGAAAGGCTATCCGCCAGAATATGCTCCACACCTGCTGCAATCCATGTGGGAAGTGGTGGCTTTTCAAGCCTTAGTTCCCCATTCATGGTCGGAATAAGGTAATTACCTGTTCTGACCATTTCCTGTGCAGTCGCCAGATTACGCGATTCCATCAGATCGGCGGGAATAGTGTTATTGTTAATAAAAAAGGCAAAGAAGCAAACAGCAATGATAATTAAGCAAGACTTTATATCCGTTAATTTACTTGATATTGGGAACGGGGTATTTTCCATAATGCTACTGTGTATCGGAATTATTATTTAACTGATTATTATTTATTGTTTTTACTGTGGGATTAACTAAAGGGCCAATATTGTAATTGCGTTTCCCTATCAAATACCAACTATACTGTCCGTTAGACCATTCGGCATTCAAGCCGGAGAGCCATTTTCCCAACTCTTTTTCCCGTCTGATTTCGGTCGATCTCACAAAGAGGATAGTAGTCTGTGGCAGTCTATTAATAGAATCTAATGATTCCACTGTTGATACGTATTCTATTTCTTTCTGGATATAAATGTCCATATTGGGGGCGGTATAGAATTTATAATAAACATACTTGTCTGTCTGGTTAGCGGAAGCCGTTTGTTCTGCCGCCCTGACCATCTCGCCGAACCCGATAAGATAGTTTAATTTCGGAATGGCAAATGAGCCGACAAAAACCAATCCGAGTAATCCGCAACTTATAGCGGCAATGGCTTTATGCACATGGTTTTTGTAAACACAAACCAGCGCCATAATTCCACCTCCGGCCAGTATAGCGACAGCAGCATAAGCTATAGCGGAATAACTATATAAATCAGGGATTTTATCTTTTAGAATAATAGCGGTAGGTAAAATGAGAATAACAATTATTGCCGGTATGATAATAGAAATTTTTACTCCTTTATCATTTCTGTTTTTCTCCAATAAGATTGAGCATAAATAGACAACAAAGGGATAGACAGGCAGCAGGTATATATCAAGTTTAGCACTAATTACCGATAGTAAAATTACACTTGAACAAATAATAGTAAGGAAAAACTTTTCCATATCGCTACGGAACATTTTTTTATGAATACCCCGCCATATCAATACGATAAAGAGTAATGACCAGGGAGCAAACGACCACAGCATACGGGGAAGGTAAAACCAGAAAGGTTCCTTATGATGAAATGAATTTATCCCCCTGCCAATAGTTTGTTTAAACAGCAGATCATGCAGGTACTCCCTACCGCCTTCCATGTAAACAAGAACAAACCATATCACGCATAAACCGAGAAATATCAGGCATTGCCGCCAGCCCAAATAATGACCAATAGTGCGGATTTGCTTTTTTACCAGTAGAAATACTATAATAGACACCACAGGGATAAATAACCCTATTGGCCCCTTTGTAAACAGTGCCAGAAATATGTAAACTGGAAGTAGATATTTTTCAATATCCGCGTGTTCATCTTTATAGATATTATAAAATGTATATAAGGAGAGGACTATAAAAAATGTCATAAGCATATCCATGCGAACAACTAAAGTTGCACCAATAAACATAATGGTAGTCAGCAACATCAGGTTTGCTACTACCGGGTTGAATTTGGCTTCTTCGTTCCTTAGCCATCTGTCCATCATTGCCATTATACCCATAGACGGCAGTAAACTGAAAAGGCCGATCAACCACATATGATAACCGCCCGTAATCAGTTTGGACAACATAATCAACCAGAAAAATAGCGGCGGTTTATCGGCATAAATTTCACCGTGATTATAGAACGTGAACCACGTGCCGCTTTGAAGGGCCTCATCCGCAATACTGATATATTTTAGTTCATTTGCAGGCGTGAAATCCCGGAATATGAAAGCAGATATAAGCAGTAGTAAATAATATAAATACCTATACCTCATATTTATACATTTTTTAAATCATATAATCTTCTTATATAGTAATCTTCATACCACTGGATAAAAGCAGTAAGCCCGGTGTCAATGCGGGTTGTAGGCGCATAACCATAATCCTGCTGTAAAAGAGAAGTATCTGCCCAAGTGTCTTTCACATCGCCCGGCTGCATCGTTTCATATACTTTTTGTGCCTTTTTTCCGGTAATCCGTTCGATTGTAGAAATGAAATCTCCAAGATGCACCGGCATCGAATTTCCGATATTGTAAATTCTAAAGGAAGGAACGGATGTGCCGTTAGGGGCATTTAATATGACTTTACATACACCTTCGGTAATATCATCTATATAGGTGAAATCCCGCGACATATTTCCGTTATTAAACACTTTTAGTTTGCGATTATTCAGAATAGCATCCGTAAAAAGAAACGGAGCCATATCAGGTCGTCCCCAGGGGCCATAAACTGTAAAGAACCGTAGGCCAATGATAGTAATGCCATATAATGACGAATAGCTATGTGCCATTAATTCGTCAGCCTTTTTTGTCGCTGCGTACAGGCTGACCGGGGTATCGGTTACATCTGTTTCCCTGTATGGAACAGATGTATTACTGCCATATACACTTGAACTGCTGGCAAAGACTAATTTGATTTTAGGGTTGGCACGGCAGTATTCAATGATATTAAAAAATCCATCTATGTTGGATGAAATATATTGCTGTGGATTTTCTATGCTGTAACGTACCCCCGCTTGTGCCGCTAAATGACAAACAACCTCAATTCCTTTATCTTTTAAAAACGTAGTGTATAATGAAGAATCATTAATATTTGCCTGAATGAAACAAAATCCACTTTCCCCGTGAACAAGAGCGTTTTGTTTTATACCTGAAATGTCGATTCCGAGCTGCGCCAACCTTGATATTTTAAGTTCAGGTGAATAATAGTCATTCAGGCTATCTACACCAATGATTGAATGACCGCAGGAGATGAGTTTTTTAGCAACGTGATATCCGATAAATCCGGCACACCCGGTAACGAGAATCTTCATTATTTACACATTCTTGGGATAAAAATTATATGATAATATCTGCGGAATAAAACCTATACTCCAAATACAAAGGGTAGATAAATAAGGTTTTGTTCCTGTCTAAAGTCCAAATGTAAGATGCTGATTTTGTAGAAAAATAGAATATTCCCCTTTACCGGATACTTTTAAATAATAAGTATCAGTAAAGAGGAATATTATGCTTAAATATGATTTAAAATCAATGATTAAAACCGGACTTTTGCGCTTATTGTTATGACCTGTGTTTCATAATAATTCTCATAGACGGCTTTAAAACCGGTATTATTAATCTCTTCCTTGATTCCCATTGTATTGAATACATCTTTCATTGCGATTGTTAATTCAATCATATCATGATAGAAACTTCGCTTATACCCTATATCAACTCCGCCTCGCGCAAAGCGTTTTCCTTGGGGTATATTTACCGGAGCGAAATATGAACCCGTTAATTGAATCTGATTATTAGTGCCTATTTTGATTTGATTATTAAGTTTTACATACCATGTATTATCCTTACTTTCAGGCACTCTAAAAGGGCGTTCATAAGGAAAGTATAAGGTGGCTTCGTAAGCATCTATATGATTCCTATACCAGTTGAAACTTCCTGATAATTTCCACAGTTTAGTTATTTGTTGGTCTACAATTATTTCTATACCTGCATTTTGCGCTTTCCCTATATTCTCATAGACTTTATTTATGATATTGTATTCGCTGCTATACTCGTCTATGGCGTAAATACG
The DNA here is from genome assembly GCF_050251695.1 of Macellibacteroides sp. NCBI lineage: Bacteria > Pseudomonadati > Bacteroidota > Bacteroidia > Bacteroidales > Porphyromonadaceae > Macellibacteroides > Macellibacteroides sp. The sequence goes on along the minus strand of NZ_JBFWMI010000041.1, from coordinate 2,408 downwards.
GGAGTATTGGTCTTTGATATTTTTGTAATAGCCGGCAAGGAAGACAGAGCCGCTTTTCCAGATATGACGATACGCCAATTCAAAGTTATGTGTGTATTGTGGGCGTAAATAAGGATTACCTACTTTAAGTAATTCAGGATCGTCATATTTAGGGAAGATACGCAGTTCGGCTTCTCCGGGGCGGTCAATGCGATAGTTATAGAAAACCGATAAGCGGTTGGAAGTGTTCACTTTCCAAGTTAAACGAATATTGGGGAACAGCCGAAAATAGTCATACGAATCGTTGGAAGGATAATATATATTATCTTTCGAGATTTCATAAAATACATTCGTGTATTCTGCCCGTAGTCCAATTTCAGCATCTATTTTAGTCCTTTCATATATCCAGTTGGCATACAAGGCAGCTAAATCTTCTCCCCAATCAGACTTATCTCCCCAACCCGGATAAATTACTAATTGCTCACCTCTATAAACGTCATAGGTTACCGGAAGTCGCCGAAACTGACCTTTTGCCCCAATTTCAATACGTCCGCTGCTTAACGGTAATGTATAATCAACATTTAGCTGGGTTATATGTTCCGTCGCTTTTATATGAGTGGTATCTGCCCCTATACGACTGTCTGATATTTCCCGTAGTTTATATTTTTCATTTTCCCACCCTTTTGTATATTGAAAACCAACAATCAGTTCGTGCCCCGGCTCGTCAAATAAATGCTTGAAATTTGTTGCTACATTAAAAAATCCGGTAGTTTCATTTTCTTCCCATTGCCACACTCGTCCGGGTTCCATGTTTTCATAATTAAAATAACAGATGTCTGCTTTGTCTGTATGGTTTTCGTAATCGAACAAACTTCCCAAAGAGAGGACATTACTTTTATTGATTGTCCAGTCGAATCATCCTTTTACTACATAATGAGTTTGCAACCTATTTTCCGGGACTTGGGATATAGTGGAAGTTCCATCGTCATAATAACGAGTGGTAAACTCGTTATTCGGTAGGCTTTTTTGCTGTATTATCTCTGTTTGGAGAAAGGTATTAAAATTGGATGTTCTATAATTTAAGTTGAGTGAAGGGATAATTTTTTTATTAAAGCTATAACTTCCGAGAGTAGAGGGTAAATCTTTTCTCCTTTTTGTCAATGCTCCCACTCCCAATGACAGCCCAACATCACCATTAAAACCTTTTTCGTATTCTTTTTTGTAAACGATATTGATAATCCCCGCCATTCCCGATGCGTCATATTTTGCCGAAGGATTATTAATGACCTCGATCCTCTCTATATTTGATGAGGCTATATTTTCCAATCCTTTTTGGTTGGCCATACCCGTGAGGGCTGACTGTTTACCGTCAATTAAAATAACGACCTTATCACTCCCACGTAGTAATACTTTCCCTTCCTGATTAATGGAAATTCCGGGCATATTGGCCATCGCATCCAAAATAGTTCCGCCCGATTGCGATATATTATTTGCAACGTCAAAACTCTTTTTATCTAATCCTTGATTTACCGAAGCCCTTTGCCCGACAACCTGAACTTCCCCCAAAGTAAGAGCAGCTTCAGACAGAGCGATTCTACCCACATTGTAATTAGAATTAAGCTCACCGATAAAGACATCGAGCGATTGGCTCTCATAACCGATAAAAGAGAAGTTTAGAATATACTGTCCTTTCTGTAAACCGAATATGTTAAATCGTCCGTTTTCATCAGTAACCGCTCCGGTAACCAATGTTCCTGTTTCTTTTACAAAAGCCTGAACAGTGGCAAAAGGTATATCTGTTTTGTCCTTTTCGTCAATAACGCGCCCTGAAACGATAACCGGGTTTTGTGCAAAAACATTAATGATACAGAAAGTGGATAAAAACAGAAGTAAAAGAGTTTTCATTTGAATTTTTATTGATTATAACGAACACAAAAATCTCTACTGATTTTGTAGATATTTAGAATTAGTAGAATAATCCTGAGAATTCTAATTTTCTGCAAAATTCGCACTATACATTTGACAAAATTTTACCACTTATTTACAAATGAAACAAATAGTTGCAGTTCTTATACCTTTTATTTTTTTCGTGGGAAACGTATGTGCGCAAAAAGGAGATACAATAAGGGTTTTGATTCCACCACCACCCAATTTGCATAAAAATGATTCTCTTTTGCGTAGTAAAGAAAATCTCAGATTTCAGCCCGTTCTACCGGATTATATATATTTAGAAGATCAGTTTTCTATAAATTCGGATAATAGGATGACATTCAAGATGAATGCCCCCCTCACGAAAAAGAATATACCCGTTGGCGGAATTAAATTAGTGCATATTTAATTTGTCCAATGGGTTTGTTATTAATCTTGTTTATATATTGAAGGATTGTAAGTGCACTAATTTTCCCCGTAATTCTGGTAAACAATCCTTC
>NZ_JBFWMI010000040.1:0-29427 GCF_050251695.1 Macellibacteroides sp. | reverse complement strand
GCATCGAGATTATGCAATCCAAATTCCTTTACCATCGAGGTGATAAGTGAAGCCTCTGTTAAACCAGAAACGTGAATCCAACTCACGCATTTGCTATTTACCAAAGGAGCAAACAGGGTAAGGTTGGTGATATCCTTAACTTCAAGCATTTCAGAATTGTATTGAACAAGTCTGATTCCTGTTTTTGTCTCCAACTCACCTGTATACGTATAACTGTCAGACAACCGGCGGTTGCTTCCCTTCTTTTTGCTATGTACTCTGCCTCGGTTTTTCATACTTTGATTGATTTAATCCAATTCAACTACGGTGATTCCCGCTCCTCCAAACTGAACATGCTCGTCCTGAAAATGATGAACACCGGGAACCGTTTTAAGATAGTCCCTGATAATTTGTCGCAAGGCTCCGGTCCCTGTTCCATGTAATATTCTTACTCTGCCGGCACCTACCTGAATGGCGTCGTCTATAAAATAGATTACGCTTTGTAATGCCTCGTCTCCGCGCATACCTCTGACATCAATCTCTTGTCTGAAATTCAATTTCTTCTCATGCATGTCATCGGCAGTCTGCGTACTTATGAAGGTGCTTTTCTGTATCTCTTTTTTTATCTGGTTCTTGCTTACCTTCTCAAGTAGCTCAAGCTTTACCGTGCTTTTAATCATTCCAAAGGCTACAGAGGCCTGTTTGCCGTTAATCTCCAGTACGGTTCCATGTGTAGTCTGACCTTTCAGTCGTACACTGTCGCCGGTTTCGATCACTTCCCTGTTAAATTGCGGTTTGGCAATCGGCTGACCAGTTTGCTTCTGTTTTTTCTTTTCCTGACGCTCTTTCAGCTTGGCCATTTTGATGGCTATGCTATCGTTGGCATCTTCTTGCGATAAAACGGACTCTTTAAACTCATCAAGGGCCTTACGTGCCATCCGGGTACGTTCTTTTTCGGCCTGTGCCTCTTTGATTTCCCGAATGGTGTTCTCAATTTTGGCATTAGCCTCGGCCATTATACGTTGTGCCTCCGCTTTGGCTGTCCGCATAATCTCCTTACGCTGCTTATTTACCTCTTCAAGATCCTGCTGGTAACGGGCTGTAATTTCTTCCAGTTTTTTTTCCTGCTGACGGATATTCTGCCGTTTTCCTTCCCAATAACGTTTGTCTCGCACAATATCCTGCAGATATTTGTCCATATCAATGTATTCCGAACCAACTTTGGACGAGGCTTCGGCAATCACATCTTCCGGTAATCCTATCTTTCGGGCTATTTCAATGGCAAAGGAGCTTCCCGGATTGCCAATGGAAAGTTTGAAAAGTGGCTGCATCAGGTGTCGGTCGTACAGCATGGCTCCATTAACGATTCCCGGTGTATCTTCGGCAAAGTGCTTCAAATTTTGATAATGGGTGGTGATAACTCCGTAACTACCGTTGCGGTTAAAACGATCCAGCAATGCTTCTGCAATAGCTCCACCGATCTGAGGTTCGGTTCCACTTCCGAATTCATCAATCAGAATGATAGTCTTTTCATCGCAATTCCGTACGAAGTGTTTCATATTGGTTAGGTGCGAGCTGTAGGTACTAAGATCGTTCTCGATGGATTGCTCGTCGCCGATATCGATGAATATGCTTTTAAATATTCCGGTACGCGAACTTTCGTGAATCGGAATAAGTAATCCGCATTGCAACATATATTGAAGAAGTCCCACTGTCTTCAGACAGACAGATTTCCCTCCGGCATTGGGTCCGGATATGATGAGTATTCTTTTATCAGGATTTAATTCGATGTCCAGAGGGATTACCTCTTTGTGTTGTTTTTGTAAAGACAGATATAACAATGGGTGAATGGCACGTGCCCAATCCACTTGTTGTTTGTCTTCAACGATAGGCCTGATACCTTTTATCTGATCTGCAAAAAGGGCTTTGGCTCGTATAAAATCGATTTCCGCCATAAATTCGTACGAATACAGAATATCCGGAACCATGGGTCTAACCAGATTGGTAAATTCAGTCAGTATACGGATGATTTCACGACGCTCGTCACCTTCTAGTTCGCGGATGCGGTTGTTGGCTTCCACCACTTCGGCCGGTTCAATAAATACGGTTCGGCCACTTGCGGACTCATCATGCACAATACCTCTGATCTTTCTTTTAAAGGCAGGAGCGACGGGAATAACCAATCGGCCGTCTCGCATGGTAGGAGTTACGTCTTTATCAACAACACCTTCTGATTGTGCGGCGCGGAGAATGGACTGCAGACTTTTGGAAATACCACTCATTGTGACGGTTATCTCTCTACGGATCTGCATGAGGACAGGGGATGCATTGTCTTTCACCCGGCCATATTTATCAAGGATACTATCAATTTTTCCTACTAACTGAGGAAACACCAGCACATCGCCAGCCAGCCGGGTGAGTGCCGGGTAAAGGATCTCGTCGGATTCGCTGTTTCCAGGATGGAAAAAACGGACAATATCATTGATGGTCTGTAATGATCGCTTTAAGTCGTATAACTCTTTTTCGTCCAGATAGGTTCCTTCCGGTCGGATCCGTTTGAGTGAATAACGTACATCAAAGAAATAACTGGATGGAAATTCTTTATCACCATGTAAGATTCTCACAAATTCTTCGGTTTGGGCAAGACGGTTACTTACAGTGTCCATTTCGGATTCAAATCCCATATCAATAACCCTTTCCTGTCCAAGAGGGCTCAGACACTTGTCACTAATAAGCTGACGAACTTTGTCGAAGCCTGTTTTCTGCTCAAAATTTTGAGGATATATCACCTTGTATACTAGTTATATTATGCTTAATCTTTTTTGCCGAAACAAAACAACTGATATTGATTTTGTAAAGTTTCGGGAACCTGCTTAGGTAGGGCAAAATTACATAAAATAATCGGATTCGTGATTAACATACTATTTATTGCTGCGGCGTGTTTTCTTTCCGTCCTGAATTAATATCTTTGCATACGCAGATTATTCTACAACAGTTTATGAATGGGCGTCTGACTTGATTCTATCTTATTAATTTTATGTTACATAACATACTTAACGAAATTTTACAATTAACGTATATAATTATTAAAAGACACGTTTATATTTGATTCAAATCTGAAACATTATTTCAAATATGGAAAGTGTCAATCCAAATATGGAAAAAGCAGAAGAAAATTACAAGGTGCCGAATCTCGAAAAGGGGATTGCGGTTATGGAGTATCTTTCGCTTCGTTCTCAGGGAGATACCCTGCAGGCTATTAAGGATACACTTGATATTTCGCAGACTACCGCTTATCGTATATTAAATACGCTTGTGCGGCTGGATTATCTTACCTACAACGAGGATACGAAGCGCTATAAGTTATCGCGTAAATTGCTTACACTTGGTTTTAGAGCGTTGAATGAGCATAATCTGCTCGAAACGGTTTTGCCCCGCTTAAGGGATTTGCGTGATTTGGTAAGTGAAACAGCTTGTTTCGGTGTTTTAGGCAACGAAAAGGGAATTTTTATCGAACAGGCTCAGGGACATCATACATTCAGATTTATGTTATCGCCTGGTAAACCGTTCGAATTGCATTGTTCTGCCCCGGGCAAAGCCATTATGGCTTATTTGCCTAACACAGTGCGCGACCGTTATTTGACTTACATGGCTTTTGAACGTTATAATAACAGAACTATAATCTCGAAAGATGAATACCTGGCAGAGCTTGATACAGTACGCAAAACAGGTATTGCTATGGATAATGAAGAGGAAATGACCGGCGTAATTTGTATTGGAGCTCCTATATTTAACTACACCGGATATCCTTGCGGAGCCATCTGGATATCGGGACCCAAAGACAGACTGACGAAAGACGTTATACGTTCCTCTTCCGGCCATATAAAAAGAATTGCTCAACTTATTTCGTCCGAACTTGGCTATAGCCGATTGTTAACAGAAAACAGATAAACATGAAATACACACACATATACAAGAAGATTATAGGATTGACAATGGTCTGCTTTGTTTCAATGATGGCAGCGGCTGGTAATCCTCCATTATTTTCAACTGGTATTGCTCAAACGGATAAAGGTGAATTACTTTTTACACAGAAGAATCTCAAACGATTGGATGTGTTTTCCCGGGACGGTTCCAGCTTATTACGTTCAATCAGTTTAGATGATGAGCCGACCGGGCTGACAGTTGATGATGCTAAAGCGTATGTAACTACATTTAAAAAGGCCGGTAAGCTTCAGATTGTTTCATTGGAATCAGCTAAAGTCGAAGCAACGGTTTCTGTAGGCTCAGGTGCATGTTATCCTTTACTTAGTGCCGATAAAAAGAAATTGTATGTATGCAATCAATTCTCTAATACCGTTTCTGAAATTGACTTGCTTACAAGAAAGGTTGTTCGTACAGTAAATGTGTTGCGAGAGCCTAAATCGGCCGTAATAAGCAAGGATGGCCGGTATATGTTCGTTGCTAATTTCCTTCCCCAGCAACGTGCCGACGTAGATATAGTAGCTTCTTGCGTGTCTGTAATCGATATGAAGAAATTCACTAAGATTAAAGATATAAAATTGGCAAGCGGAAGCAATGCCCTGCATTCCATATGTATAACTCCCGATGGAAAGTATGTGTATGTATCGCATAACCTGGGACGGTTTACTGTTCCGACATCGCAGCTTCAGCAGGGATGGATGAATACGAGTGCTTTCAGTGTAATCGATGTAGCCGCACTTTCTTATGTAGGTTCTGTAGTTGTAGACGAGCCCGAAAAAGGGGCCGGAGGTATCTGGAATCTTGCATGTACGGAAAAAAACTTATTTGTGATTCATTCAGGGACACATGAGGTGAGTGTGATTGACCATCCGGCTTTGCGAAAGAAGCTTGAAAGTTATCCACAAAAAGAAAACCTGAGTTACGACCTGCATTTTTTATATGGCATACGTAAACGTGTGCAGCTGGAAGGAAATGGTCCCCGACTTCTTTATTTAAGAGGAAATGAGTTGCTTGTTCCTACCTATTTTGCCGATGTTCTCAATAAAGTTGATATTAATACCTTGTCGGTGACTTCCGTAAATATGAATCCCGGCAGAGTGGAGTCAAAAGAGAATGCGGGAGAACGTTTTTTTAACGATGCAACCCAATGTTTCCAGGGTTGGCAATCTTGTAACGGATGTCATCCGGGAGATGCAAGAACCGATGGGATGAATTGGGATCTTATGAATGATGGAGTAGGAAATGCTAAGAATTGCAAAAGTATGCTGTATTCGCATGTAACGGCTCCAAGCATGATTTCAGGTATTCGGGAAACAGCCGAATGGGCTGTAAGGGCTGGTTTCAAGTTTATTCAGTTTTACGATGTTCAGGAAGAAAATGCACAATGTGTGGATGCGTACCTGAAATCGCTCCGACCGGTTCCGAGTTCCCTGCTTGTCAATGGAGGATTAAGTGAGAAAGCCAAAGAAGGACTTAAAGTCTTTGAGAAACTTCAGTGCGGAGAATGTCATAGCGGTCCATACTTCACAGACCAGAAAATGCATCGCATTGGCGAAAATGTAGAATTTGAAAAAGGCTGGGATACCCCGACACTTATTGAAGTATGGCGTACAGCCCCCTATTTGTTTGATGGAAGAGCCGCAACAATGCAAGAAGTATTTGAGGTTCACAAACATGGTATTGATAAAAAAATATCAAAAAAGGAAATTGAAGCATTAACGGAGTATGTAAACTCCTTATAATCTGTTATGATGAATTATTGCGATAAAATACAATATAGAATACTTTCTGCCGAATGTGCCGGATTTGAAGAGATGGTAGATACCCTGTTATCCGGACTTCCTGCTGATGAGAAGATACTCCGGCTGGTGTTTATTGGTATGCCACAATCCAACGAAATATACGATCTGAGAAGAAAGATTATTTGTGAAAAAGTAAAAGCATATTTCGGCGAGCATTGTCCGTCTTTAAGTTATGTGGCTCAACCTCCTTTGCGTGGGGCGCTGCTGCTTGAGATTCATAGTTATAAAAGCGACGCTAAAGATGCTGTTTATTATAGGTCAGTTGATGGAATGCCTTATGTAATTGTAGATAATGAGGAGGGACGTTTTCTTTTTGGAGGTGGTTTTCAGGATGATTTTTTAAACAAGAGTATTGAAGCTCAATCTGAAGCTGTATTCCACCAGATAGATCGTTTACTTATAAAGGAAGGTTTTCCGATAAACAGTATTGTACGTCAGTGGAATTACATTGAAAGAATAACTGAAAGTAAAGACGACTATCAGAACTACCAGGCATTTAACGATGCCAGAGCTGCTTTTTACGAAAAGACAACCTGGCCAGAGGGTTATCCGGCTGCAACAGGGATAGGGGCTCATTGTGGTGGAATTGTCGTAGATCTGGATGCTGTAATCTTAAAAAATAAAAATTGTTCGGTCTTGCCGATAGACAATAAATTGCAGGTAGCTGCCCATGCATATTCGGAGCGGGTGCTTGCAGTAAGCCACAAACAAAAGGCAACACCGAAATTTGAAAGAGCAAAACTGCTCTCGATTGAAGATAAAGGGTTGATTTATATATCTGGCACGGCAGCTATCCGTGGAGAGGAGAGCCTGAAGGAGGTCGGATTATCCCGGCAACTGGAAATCACCATGGAAAATATAGCCGAATTAATTGGAAATAAAGGGATCGTGTCTATGTTGCGTGTTTACCTAAAAGATAAATCTTTTGTACAAGAAGCAGAACAGTTGATGGATGCGTACAAGTTATCAGTTCCTGTATCGTATATGTGGGCCGATGTGTGCCGCGACGAGCTATTGATTGAAATAGAAGGAATTGCCAAGTGTTGATTTTATTATTTACAAATACATTTATAAGAAAATGAGAACAGAATTTAAATTAAAAACACTTGCCGTGGGACTTTTAGTCAGCTCCATGGTTGCTTGTACAGGTAAAACATCGGAAGACAACACGTCTTGTGCCGGAGATACTACATGTTGTAGTAAAGATTCAGTTTGTAATAAGAATAAAGAAATGACTTACACAAAAAAGTACACCAACGCCGATTTCTATAAAGACGGCAAGTTTGATCAGGAAGTTGCCATGAAGGCATTTAAAGACATGTTCGAGTTTTACGGAGTTCCATTCACCCCGCTGATGGAAAAAGATATGTGGGTGACCGACTTTGGTTTGGGCGATTTCGAGAATGTGGGTATGGGAGGTATATTCTGGGTGAATGATCAGGAGCATAGTTATTTTGCTCACGAGATTTACCTGCTTCCAAGCCAGATGATTCCGGAACATGCACACATGAAAACCAAATTCCCTGCTAAATTTGAGTCATGGATGGTACAGAAGGGTATGTGCTATAATTTCTCTGCCGTTGGTGAAGAAACACCCAATCCTCCAGCTTTGCCAGAAAGCCAGAAAGGATTTATTACCAGCAAGAATTTCGTAGTTCAACAAGCTGGTGAAGTTGTTCACCTGAAGAAAATTGAAACGTTCCATTTCCTTATTGCCGGACCTGGCGGAGCTGTAGTTTCAGAATGGGCTTCTTACCACGACAATGCCGGATTACGTTTTACTAACACGAAGGCTTCATTATAATCCGGATATTCTAATACCATATTAATAAACGCATGGCTAACTTTAATAAATTAATAACACTTTTTCTGTCAGCATCATTTATAGTATCGGCTGCTCCTAAAAAAACGGAGTCCGATAACTGGATAGACGCCGCAGTAAAACAAAAAGCAGCCATCCGATCGCAACTGAACAGTGCAAAAATGCCTGTTCAGTCGGTTTGGATGAAAGCAGATATGAAGTCCGCACCAATTACGGCTTCTCTTGCCGGTCAGGACAAGCTGGTTCTGGTAACCACTGCCGGTCCCGACGGAAACGACTGGGATTGGGGAGTATGGGCGAATGCTAGTCTTGTAAAGAAAGACGGTTCGCGGGTGTGGCTGGACGAACTGGATCCTTCGTATGCCGTATCAGGATCTGGTCCGGTTGTTAAGAACAAGAACCTTTATAATGCTCCTCTTTCGATAGGAGGAGAAAAGTACGAACACGGGGTTTTGTGTCATGCTAATGGTGTGATGGTGTTCGACCTAAATAAAGAATTTGTACGTTTTGAAGCCGAAGTTGGTATCGACGACCAATCTGCGGTAGGTAGTGTCTATTTTAGAGTACTCAACGTATTTCCAAAAGAAGAAGCCAGACAATTGATGTCTCGCTTTCCCAACGATCTTCAACCTTTTGCGTCCTACGTGGACGGAACCGAAAACTGGCTTTCGGCGACCGATGCCTCTTTCGAGAAAGATGTAGTATTGAAATTGGCCGGCGAGCTGAAGAATAGTGCTTATTTTCTGCAAAAGGCAAAGCAAATAGAATCAGGTAAGAGCGTGGATGTTCAGATTAAGGAATATCTCCTTTTGTATGAACAAATGCATAAGATTCTTAAAATTCAGGCGGAGTTATCCTGGCTGAATATGGAAGCGGTTCGTCTGGCTTTCAATGACATGAAGAAAAGAAAAGGTTTCGATACAGCTAAATATCAGCCAATGATGAATGAACTTGAATCTTTGACTAAAAAAGGATTCGGAGGAATTTACATGGGCAATGAGATGGCTGTGAACGAAGCAGAAAAAGCAATTTCTCTAAAAAGAGCTATTTTGCTTGGCAATCCGTTGCTGGATGCCGATAAAGTAATTGCTACCCGCTTCAAATTGGGATTAGGTGCACGTAAAGCCATGGCTCCCGACTTAGGTACGCAGGCTAATAACTGGAGTAACCAGCAGTCTACCAGAAGAATGGGCTTTGATGCAGAAATTGTCGAAATTACCAATTTAAGAGGAGATCTGAAGCTTAAGACAGTCTACAAGCCTACTACTACAGCTTCCATCGCCGACCTAAAATTACACTGGGATGGAAAAAGAGTGATGTTCACTTCAATCATGCCCGATAAAAGATGGAATGTTTTCGAAGTAAAGCTGGATGGAACCGGTTGTAAGCCTTTGGTTGAGACTGTTGAACCTGATTTGGAATTTTACGACGGAACCTATCTTCCCGACGGTAGGATTATTGCAAATTCAAATATCGGCTATCAGGGAGTTCCATGCGTAAGCGGTGCCGATCCGGTAGGTAATATGGTTTTGTACACACCTAAGGATAAAGGATTGCGCAGACTAACCTTCGATCAGGATGCGAACTGGAATCCGGTAATCATGCACAACGGACGTGTAATGTATACCCGATGGGAATATACGGATCTTACGCACTATTTCTCGCGTATCATCATGCATATGAATCCGGATGGTACCGAAAACAAGGCTTTGTTTGGCAGTGGAGCAATGTTCCCGAACAGTACATTCGATATTCAGCCCCTGCCCGGACATTCATCCGCTTTTGTAGGAATTATTTCCGGTCACCATGGTGTAGCCCGCTCGGGCAGGATCATTTTGTTTGATCCTTCGAAAGCAAGAAAAGGTGTAGAAGGTATGCTGCAGGAGATACCTTACCGGAACCGTCAGATTATCCCTGAAATTAAAGACGAACTGGTAAATGGCGTATGGCCTCAGTTTGTTAAGCCGATGCCTTTGGACGATTCTTATTATTTAGTGGCTGCAAAGCTGGATCCCAATGCTTTATGGGGTATTTACCTGGTCGACGTTTTCGATAATGTAACCTGTTTGGCACAATTTGAAGGTGAAGGTTTTATTAGTCCGATGTTGGTACGTGAAACCGTGACGCCTCCGGCAATTCCAGATAGAGTGAAACTGAATGAAAAGGAATCTACCGTATTTATTCAGGATATCTATGAAGGCGAAGGTCTGCGCGGTGTTCCCAGAGGTACCGTTAAATCCTTGCGACTTCACGGATACGAATATGCTTACCTGCAAACACAATCAGACCACGTAGCTCAGGGAATCCAGAGTGGATGGGATATAAAGCGTTTGTTGGGTACGGTTCCTGTAGAAGAAGATGGATCAGTAATGTTTAAAATTCCGGCAAATACACCTGTTTCAATTCAACCCCTGGATGCCGAAGGACGTGCCGTTCAATGGATGCGCAGCTGGTTTACCGGAATGCCCGGTGAAGTTGTTTCGTGTGTAGGATGTCACGAAGATCAGAATAAAATCCCGATGCCTAAAAAGGTGATGGCCTCTTCAAAAGCTCCGGCTAAGCTGAAGTTGCCCGAAGGCGGAGTACGTTCGTTCACATTTGATCTGGAAGTACAACCTGTGTTAGACAGAGCTTGTATCGCCTGTCATAATGGTGAGAAAAAGGCATTCGATTTACGCGGTGGTAAAAAAGATAAGCGTGGTTACGGTACATCGTATCTGAATTTACATCCCTACGTTCACCGTCAGGGTCCCGAGGCGGATATGATTGTTTTACAGCCTTACGAATATCATGCCAATACCAGCGAATTGATCCGTATCCTGAAAAAAGGACATTATAACGTTAAACTTACGGATGCGGAATGGAAATCACTGTATAACTGGATCGATTACAATGCTCCGGATAAAGGTTCGTTTGACGCTACCCGTCAGAATGGATTCGACCAGATTGCCCGTAGAATTGAGTTGGCCGACAAATATAATAACGCCGGTGTAGACTGGAAGTCAGAAATCGCCTCTTATGCTGAATACCTGAAAGGTAAAGGTGAAATCAAACCTGTAATGCCAGAGAAGGTTACTCCGGCTAAAACAAAGGAGGTTAAGGTTAAAGGCTGGCCATTCGGTATGGATCAGATCAAAACGATGCTTGCCAACGAAAAGCAACTGAAGAAAGAGGTTGTATTGGCTCCGGGAATTAAAATGACTTTTGTCCGTATACCGGCCGGTCAGTTTGTGATGGGAGGCAATAAAGGTACGGCGGACCATCGTCCGGCTTCTAAAGTGAATATCGGAAAATCGTTCTGGATGGCTGAGGTAGAAGTTACCAATGCGCAATACAACGTAATTTTCCCGGAACATGATAGCCGTTATGTGGATCAGTTCTGGAAAGACCATACTCGTCCCGGATATGACGCAAACTTGCCATATCAACCTGTAATCAGGGTAAGCTATGAGGATGCGATGTCTTATTGCAAGCAATTGAGTGAAAAGACCGGTCTTGCCATCACTCTGCCGACAGAAGCTCAATGGGAATGGGCATGCCGTGCCGGAAGCGAAAGCGATTTCTGGTTTGGTAATCTGAATTCAGATTTCAGTAAAAAAGAAAATATGGCCGATGCACAGCTTAATAAAATGGCCGTGAGTGGAATTGATCCGCAGCCTATGAGCAAGGAGAATCCCTGGTATAAGTACTATAGCTTCTTGCCTAAGGAGGAAAGTGTGGATGATGGAAACATGATTCAGGCAGATTCCAAAAATTACGAAGCCAATCCTTTTGGATTGTTCAGTATGCATGGTAATATTGCGGAATGGACCAGATCATCCTATGTTCCCTATCCTTACAAGGATAAATCAAAAGTTTCTTCCGAATACAAAGTAGTAAGAGGAGGTTCATACATCGATCGTCCCAAATTCTCAACTTCTTACGAACGTAAAGCCTATTATCCGTGGCAACGCGTTCATAACGTAGGTTTCAGAGTAATTATTGAAGATTAAATAAACAGCCGGGTGGCGGTATAACTGCTGCCACCCGGTTTTATATTCGCATAACAAATGAAAGTATCATTCAGTGGGTTTTTCAATTCTGCAGTCACAACGATTGTCTTAATGGTGATATATGCCGGAGGGTTGGCTTTAGCCACATTTATTGAAAAGTATCATGGAACATTGGCAGCCAAAGCCATGATATATTATTCTCCATTGTTCTTTTTATTGCAATTTTTGCTTGTCGTAAATTTTATAGCGCTGGCAATAAAGAAAGGGTTGTATAAAAAGAAGAAATGGGCCGGACTGATCACCCATCTGGCATTTATTGTCATCCTGTTTGGTGCACTTGTTTCACATTTGTTTGGCGAAGAGGGCATTGTCCACATTCGGGAGGGCGAAAGCACCAACGTAATGGCTGTCCGTACTTCGCAATCTACCTCATTTCATACCCTTCCCTTTACGCTTGAACTAGTGAAGTTTAACTTACACCGCTATCCCGGTTCATCCAGCCCCTCGTCTTACGAGAGCGAGTTGCTTGTGCATGTGGATGGTAAGACCCGTCACGAACGGATTTATATGAATAATGTGTTGGACCTGAAGGGCTATCGCTTCTTTCAGGCCTCTTTTGATGCCGATGAACAGGGTACCGTTCTATCGGTAAACCGTGATGTTGCCGGCCGAAATATAACCTATACAGGTTACATCTTTTTGTTGATCGGCCTTGTTTTAAGTCTGGTTACCAGAAATTCCCGTTTTATGAAATTAAACCGCCGTTTAAGAGAATTGATTGATTCCAATAAAAAAGAACTCACGCTTTTAGTTTTACTATGCTTCTCCCTTACCACAAACGCCCAAAGTAAAGAGAATCCCATGATTGAAGCCGTTCAGAAGTTTGCAGTTAGTACGGAGCATGCAGACAAGTTCGGAGCTTTACCTGTTCAATCATCCAATGGAAGAATGATTCCTGTCAATACCTTCTCTTCAGAGATATTACGCAAATTACACAAGTCGGATAAGATAGGCTCTCTTAATTCCGATCAGTTTCTGCTTAGTTTGTTAGCCATGCCCGATATGTGGATGCGGGTTCCCCTGATAGCTATATCTAATAGTGAATTAGCAGGATTCTATAATCTGACAGAAGGTCAGAGTGCCTATATTGAAATGTTTGATTCCAATGGAAATTACAAACTACAGGAAGGTGTAGAAGGAGCTTACAATAAAATGCCCAACGAGCGATCCCGCTTTGATAAAGACTTACTAAAACTGGATGAACAGGTCAACATCATGCATCAGCTGATTAACGGGCAAATGTTGAATCTGTTTCCTAAGGAAGATGACCCCAACCATACATGGTATGCATCGGGAGACGATCTGTCGGTTTTTGCCGGTAAGGATTCCATGTTTGTGTCGCGTGTGATGGACTGGTATATAAGCGAAGTACAAACTGCGCTTAAGTCGGCCGACTGGACCAAAGCCAACGAAGTATTAGGTATGATTGCGACTTATCAGGATGCAAAATCGGGAACCCTGATTATTGATCATGAAAAGCTGGCATCCGAAATTAAATATAACAAGCAACAGGTTTTTCGCTTTACAAAAATATTCTACCTTATTTTAGGAGGATTACTCCTTGTCTTTTCTTTCGTAACACTGTTTAAACAGCGTAAATGGCTGCAATACACCCTGAAAGGTTTGATGCTTCTGGTGCTTGCTGCCTTTGTCTACCATATGTACGGAATGGGGCTCAGATGGTATATCGGAGGATATGCGCCGTGGTCAAACTCCTACGAAACCATGGTGTATGTAGCCTGGGCTACGGTGCTGGCAGGAATTCTGTTCGGCAGACGAAGTTCACTCACGTTTGCATTGGCTACTCTTTTCGGTGGAATAATATTATTTGTGTCCAGCCTTAACTGGATGGATCCGGAGATTAATCCGCTTGTTCCTGTACTCAAATCACCCTGGCTTATGATTCATGTGGCTGTTATAGTGGCAGCATACGGATTCTTCGGTATCAGTTTCCTTATCGGGCTGACTAATCTGGTGCTTATGAACTTTGGAAAAGGCAAACCTGCCAAAGTGATAAAGGCAAGAGTGGGGGAATTATCCCTTGTTAATGAAATGTCTCTTTGGATTGGTTTAACCTTAATGACCATAGGTACATTCCTGGGAGCTGTGTGGGCGAACGAATCGTGGGGCCGTTATTGGGGATGGGATCCTAAAGAAACCTGGGCATTAATTACAGTGGTGATCTATGCGATCGTCTTGCACATGCGGATGATAAAGGCATGTAAGAATGCATGGGCGCTTAACATGGGTTCCGTTATAGCCTTTGCATCTGTGATGATGACCTTTTTCGGGGTGAATTACCTGCTTAGCGGTATGCATTCTTATGGTCAGAACGATAATATTCATGGTATTTTCATCTACCTGTATATTATTTTGGCTGTAGTTGTTCTGCTTGGCATACGGTCCTATATATGCTTCAGAAAGTATAGATTTTAATCCGGAAATTAGTACTACAAAAGTCCATATTGTATCCTGTCGAATATAAATTCTAATTATCATAATACGTATTTAAACCTTATTATCATGAGAACATTGCATCATTTTGGCGTTCCTGTAAATTACATCAGAGAAGACGCAACATTAAACGAAGGACTGAAGGTGTGGCTGACCGATATCAGCAACAGTGAGAACAAGATTGAGTTCCTGAAATTCGAAGAAGGTTCGTGCCTTCCCGAACTGGTACAGACAACGGCTCATATTGCCTATACGGTACCTTGCCTGACTACAGCACTGGAAGGACAAAAAGTAATATTTGGTCCGGCCGTATGCGACGAACACCTTACCATTGCTTTTATTGAAGAAGAGGGTGTTGCTATCGAATTAATGGAAATTAGATAAACAAGAAACAAAAAGGAGAATAATAAAATGTCAGCAACTAAAATAAAATTCATAAATAATCCGGAACAGATTACCTCGGAACTGTTGGAAGGATATGTAATGGCTTATAAAGATAAAGTAGCTTTAGCCGGCGAGAACATTGTAGTACGCGCAACACCTAAAAGCGAAGATAAGGTGGCGATTGTTACTTTGGGAGGTTCCGGACACGAACCGGCTTTAAGCGGATTCGTAGGCGAAGGTATGTTAGATTGCTCTGTAGTAGGCGATATCTTTGCCGCTCCGGGTGCACAGCGACTTTTTCAGGCATTGCAGCTGTTTAAAAGAGAGGCCGGAATATTGTTGGTAGTGTTGAACCACTCCGGCGATGTGATGAGTGCCAACATGGCTTGCCAGCTGGCCGAACGGATGGGTATCAAAGTAAAGAAACTGCTTACACACGATGATATAAGTGCCGGTATCGGTGCACCGGATGAAGATCGTCGCGGTCTGGCTGGTTGCGTTCCTTTGTTTAAGATTATAGGTGCTGCTGCCGAGGAAGGGAAATCATTGGATGAATTGCTTGAGATCGGTGAGCGTTTCTCTCAGAATGTAGCTACCCTTGCAGTTGCTATGCGCTCGTGTACGCACCCTCAAAACAATGGAATTATTACCGACCTGCCCGAAGGTATCATGGAAATCGGTATGGGTCAGCATGGCGAAGGCGGCGGCGGACGTCAGCCTTTGGTTTCGGCAGATGAAACCGCAGCACAGATGGTAGATCTTTTGCTGCAACAGTTGAAACCTGCAGCAGGAGATAAGATGCTGCTTATTATAAACGGTGTAGGTGCTACCACCCACATGGAATTAAGCATCGTTTACCGCAAAGCTTGTATGGTTCTTGAAGAAAAGGGCTTTGAAGTATGCGAAGGTCGCATTCAGGAAATCCTTACGGTACAGGAACAGGCAGGTTTCCAGATGATCATCGCCAAACTGGATGCAGATCATATCGATTACTTAAAAAACAAACGTGCAGATGCACCTTACTGGGTTACAATAGGCAAATAAACCATGGACGTATTATCTATAGATATTTTTAAAGCAATGATGCGCAATGCGCTAATGCATGTAAAGCTCAGGGAAGATGAGTTTTCAAAGCTCGATGCGGTTATTGGCGACGGCGATCATGGTACCGCAATTGTTACAGCTCTCTCTTGTGTGATGGATCCGCTTGAAAAGGGAACCGAATTCAAATCGATGCTGAACGATATGGGCTTTGCCGTAATGTTACAGACAAGCGGTTCAACCAGCACCCTGCTTGGCGCTTTCTTTCTGGGAATGAGCGATTATTCTGCCGGAACTTCTCTGGATGCCGGCGCTATGAAAGCTATGTTTGCCGGAGGACTGGAAAATGTACGGAAGCAGACGAAAGCTCAGAAGGGTGACAAGACGATGATGGATGCATTGATCCCGGCGGTCGAAGCCATGCAGGCATCAACATCTCAGGATATAAAAGAATTGCTTGTTGCAGCAGCTGAGGCGGCTTTGCAAGGAGCCCAATCTACAGTTCAGATGAAGGCCAACTTTGGCAGGGCACGCAATTACGGCGAACAATCCATCGGGTATGCCGATTCGGGTGCAACTTCGTGGTCTTGTATGTTTGCTTCGTTTGCAGAGGCAGTGTGAGTTCAACTATTATTATAAAGAAAAGAAAATGGCAGATTTAGATGGCATCATTGCCAACAAAGACAAAGATTATGGAATTGGAATTCCTGTGCAAAAGCAATCCTTCTTTTTAAAAGGACTGGATCATTGTGACTGGGGAATTAAAGACAGAATGAGCCGGATATTTAATCCCGAAACGGGCCGCACGGTGATGTTGGCTTTTGATCACGGATACATCATGGGCCCTACATCAGGACTCGAAAGACTTGATTTGTCGATCGTTCCGCTTATCGAATATGCCGATTCACTGATGTGTTCCAGAGGTGCATTGCGGTCGGTTGTTCCTCCTGTATGCAATAAACCGGTTTGTTTGCGCTATTCTGCAGGCACTTCCGTGCTTACCGAATTAAACAATGAATGTATACTCGATATTAAAGATGCAATCCGCCTGAATGCTTCGGCACTGGCAGTTATGGTTTCCATTGGGGATACCTACGAAGCTAAAACCATCGAAAATCTGGTTCGTACGGCCGACTACGGTTATACATACGGTATCCCTACCATGGGGGTTACGGCTGTTGGTAAGCAGATGACCCGCGATGCCCGCTATTTTGCGACTGCAGCGCGTATCTGTGCCGAAAACGGGGCGACTTTTGTAAAGACTTACTATACCGAGCAGGACTTTGCGAAGGTTATTAATGCCTGTCCGGTTCCCATCGTGATAGCCGGAGGAAAGAAGTTACCCGAAAAAGAGGCCTTGGATTTATGTTACCGGGCTATCAATGAAGGTGCTGCCGGAGTAGATATGGGTAGGAATGTTTTCCAAAGCGAAAAGCCGGTAGCCATGATTCGCGCCGTGCGAGGCGTGGTTCATGAAGGACTTACTACCGAACAAGCTTTTGAAATGTTTAATGATCTTGCCGACTAATTAACTTTGGAGGGTGTCACCGTATGTTGGCACCCTTCTTATTTTATGCCACTTGCTTACTTAGTATTCTATACCATATTAATACCATTTAAAATGATGAACCGAATTTATATGCTGACCGTCCTGGCAGCCTTATCAGTATTGTTTTTTTCGTTCAAAAATAAGAGTCCCAAGTTGCTGATCGGTGGATCGGGTTGGAACAAAATCGCCATACTAGACAAAGAAACTAAAAAAATAGAGTGGGAGTATCCTTTGGAAAAAGGCTGGGAGTGTAATTCTGTCGCCGTAACAAAGCAAGGCGATGTGCTGTTTTCCTACAGTAAAGGAGCGAAGCTTATTACCCGCGATAAGAAAGAAATATGGAATGTAACAGCTCCCGAGGGAGCAGAGATGCAGACTGCCAAGGTGTTGCCCAACGGGAATTATCTGTTGGCATGGTGCGGCCGACCGGCTACGATTCTTGAGGTGGACAAGAAAGGGAAGACAATACGGAAGACCGAATATGAAACAGGTGTGGAACAGGTGCATGCCCAATTCCGTCAGGTAAGCAAAAATAAAAAAGGGAATTACCTGATTCCGGTATTTGCTACATCCGACGTCCGTGAGGTATCACCTCAGGGTAAACTGATTAAAACAGTTAAGGTGCCCGGAAACCCTTTCTCGACTGTTACTCTTCGTAACGGAAATTTATTGGTTGCCTGTGGTGATGCCCATCAGTACATCGAACTTGATTACGAAAAAGAAACGATTGTGCGTGTGGTTGAGGAGAAACAGATTGAAGGTGCACCGCTTTCGTTTGTAGCCGAACTCTTCCCTGTTGATGGGGGCGGACTATTTATCTGTAACTGGCAGGGACACAACCGCGAGCAGGCAGAAGGTACTCCCAAATTGATTGAGGTGGATAAGAATGGAAAGATGATCTGGTCGCTTACCGGTTATCAGGAGACAGGGATGATCTCTGCTATCTATCCTTTTAATTGATATTTTTTCTATCTTTGAACGTTTTTACGTTAACAAATTGAGTATACCATGAAATTACAGTTAGTGGACGTGCTTATCATCGCAGCTTATCTGGTGATTATGATTGTCATCGGACTTCTGCTGAAGAAGAAAGCTTCCAAAAATCTCGATTCTTACTTTCTGGGAGGTAAGACTCTTCCGTTTTATATGTTAGGTCTCTCCAATGCTTCCGGTATGTTTGACATCTCCGGAACCATGTGGATGGTGTATCTGGCCTTTGTGTATGGTCTTAAGAGCCTTTGGATTCCCTGGCTCTGGCCGGTGTTTAATCAGATATTTTTAATGATCTACCTGTCGGTTTGGCTTCGCCGTTCCAATGTGCTCACCGGAGCCGAGTGGATCCGTACGCGCTTTGGTTATGGAAGGGGCGCCAATCTCTCGCATACCATTGTAGTTCTTTATGCTGTAATAGGTGTACTGGGATTTTTAAGTTACGGGTTTATCGGGATAGGTAAGTTTATGGAGATATTCTTCCCGTGGGAAGTGGTGTCGCAGTATGTGCCTTTCGACGTGGCTCCGCAGTATGTGCCCCACGTTTACGGTATCTTCTTCACTACCATTGCTACACTTTATGTAATGTTGGGGGGGATGTTGAGTATTGTATGGACAGACGTGGTGCAATTTGGTATAATGACGGTTGCCGGTGTGGTGATTGCTGTTATCGCAATGACGAACGTTACGCCCGAGATGCTTGCCGCCCATGTGCCGGCTGGATGGGATTCTCCTTTCTTTGGCTGGACGCTGGATCTGGACTGGAGCAATCTGTTGCCTGTAGCAATGGACAAAATTGCTGCTGATCAATACAGCTTGTTTACAATATTTGTGATGATGATGCTTTTCAAAGGCGTCTTCCTAAGTATGGCTGGTCCTGCACCCAATTACGACATGCAAAAGATCCTGGCTTGTAAGTCTCCGAAAGAGGCGGCTCTTATGAGCGGTTCCGTTCCGGTAATCCTGTTGATTCCGCGTTACCTCATGATTATGGGTTTTGCCGTGCTTGCCATTGTTTTCTTTAGCGAAGACTTCAGGGCTATGGGATCGGCAGTCGATTTCGAGACGATTCTTCCACGTGCAATCGGACAATTTGTTCCGGTAGGCTTGGCCGGACTGTTGTTGGCTGGCTTGCTGGCTGCATTTATGTCTACTTTCGCCTCTACGGTTAATGCGGCTCCGGCTTATCTGGTTAATGATGTGTACCTTAAATATATCAATCCCAAGGCATCAGCCCAGACGCAGATACGCGCAAGTTACCTCATTTCGGCTCTGGTTGTTGTAATCAGCACCGTTATCGGTTTCTTTGTGCTGAATATAAATTCGGTACTTCAGTGGATTGTTTCGGCGTTGTACGGTGGATATATCGCAGCCAATTTTTTGAAGTGGCATTGGTGGCGCTTTAACGGTACGGGTTACTTCTGGGGAATGCTTGCCGGTATTCTGGCAGCGATGGTTGTTCCTTTGTTTTTCCCAAATACGTTACCCTTGTATTATTTCCCGGTACTGATGGTTATTTCCTTTGTAGGGTGTATAATAGGTACGTTATTGTCGGCTCCAACCGACGAAAAGACGCTGATAAATTTCTATATCCGCGTACGTCCGTGGGGATTTTGGGGACCGGTTGCCCGTAAGGCTATGGAAAAATACCCGCAGGTTACCAGAAACCGGAACTTCAAACGGGATATGTTTAATGTGGCCGTTGGTATTATCTGGCAAAGTTGTCTTACCATTATACCGATGTATATTGTTATAAAAGAGGGATTCCCCTTGTTTACATCTATTGTGATACTTGTTATCACCACCCTGATTCTGAAAAAGAATTGGTATGATAAGATGGATCGTGAAGAAAAAGAATACAATGCGCTTATGAGCACGTTGGACTTAGATAAAGAGGACTCTGAATTAGTTAAATAAAAAGCAAAAAGAAGTATGAGCAAGTCAGATTTAATCATCAAAGGAGATTCGTTGCCCGGAATGCCCTGGGAGGATCGTCCCCAGGGATGCAAGGAGGTGATGTGGCGTTTTTCTAAAAACCCGGTGATCCCCCGCAATATCATACCTACCTCCAACAGCGTTTTCAATAGCGCCGTTGTTCCTTTTAAAGATGGATATGCCGGCGTGTTTCGTTGCGACGATACCAACCGCCGTATGCGTCTGCATGTAGGTTTCAGTAAAGATGCCATTCATTGGGATATCAAAGAGACCAAACTTGAATTTGTTTGCGACGACCAGGAGATCGGTAATTTTGTATATGCCTACGATCCACGCGTGTGTTTCATTGAAGACCGCTATTATGTTACCTGGTGTAACGGATATCATGGTCCCACGATTGGGGTGGCTTATACCTTCGATTTCGAAACGTTCCACCAGCTTGAAAACGCATACCTGCCTTTTAACCGCAACGGTGTAATGTTTCCCCGCAAAATAAACGGAAATTATGCCATGCTTAGCAGACCCAGCGATAACGGTCATACACCTTTCGGCGATATATTTTACAGTGAATCGCCGGATATGTGCTTCTGGGGTAAACACCGTCATGTAATGTCTCCTGCTCCATTTGAAGACAGTGCATGGCAATGTACCAAGATTGGTGCGGGACCAATACCCATCGAGACCTCCGAAGGGTGGTTGCTTATCTATCACGGAGTGTTGCATTCATGTAACGGCTTTGTTTATAGTTTCGGTTCTGCATTGTTGGATCTTGATCAGCCCTGGAAAGTGAAATTCCGTTCCGGACCTTACCTGTTGTCTCCGCAGAAGGATTACGAATGTATGGGTGATGTTCCTAACGTTGTATTCCCTTGTGCTGCTCTGCACGATCCCGAATCTAAACGTATTGCCGTATATTATGGCTGTGCGGATACTGTAACGGGACTGGCATTCGGTTATATAGACGAAATAATAGAATTTACAAAAAAACATTCCATAATATAGTTTTGTAATTTTTTATTAATATCGTTAATTTGGACCTGATTTAGTTAAACAAAAAGGATGAAGTGTTAAAATAATACAGGAGCTGTAAATAAATTAAGATTTTCTTAAAAATATGTTTTATAATATCCTTTTTTATTTGTTTAGTCTCTAATTATGCTTCATCTTTGTGTCCAGATAACCTAAACAATCTTTTTGCCTTAAAGACTAATACCTATTAAAAACCTATAGAGAGGGCCTTTGCGAAGAGGCCCTCTCTATGTATTAAGATTTCCTATCTCGCTTTTTAGTTCAAAAAACTAGTATATACGTTTCTGCTACATTTCAGGGTTCACGCTGGCCCCCTTCCATGTAATGCGCCTTTACTATGTATTTTCCTTATTATCATTTGTTTATATAAGTATTTCTCCTTTGTGCTTTTTGCTGTTGCTTCGTGTGCGGCACGACCTACTCTGTAAACGTTTACTCCAGCCGTGCCTCTTTGTAGAACCCTCCAACGATTCATTAGAACCTTTCAAACGGAGGCTAACAGATAAGAGTACGGTAATCTATTTTTTTCATAACGAAGAACTAATCGTTGGACCTGGGTCCAACGATATCTTAACCATGGTCCAACGATATGTTGACCTAGGTCCAACAATAAGTAGACCATGGTCCAACGATTAGCTTCTCGTATTGAAAATTGTTAGAGTATACGGACAAAGATGCTGTTTGTGGGATACTTATCAGTAATTCATAAGCATTTATTTGTACTTGTCAGTACCTGATAAAATTAAGTGGATTAATTCAAGGGAAGTATCTATGGAGATTGCAAAAATCCACAGCGAAGAGAAAACAAAAAAGGTGGTTGAACGGCTTTATTCGGAGGGAGATTGAACTGGGGGATTTGCCTTAAACTGAAGCACTAGGAACAGCAATCCGGGTATAAAGATAATGGCCGCCGATGTAAGCAAGGCGATTTGAAGCGAGTACACATCATTCATCCATCCTATAAATGGGGCGATAGCCGCAAACATAAGTCGGATTACGAAGTTCCGTATGGAGAGAACCGTGGCACGCATTTCCGAAAGTGTCATCTGATTGATATAGCCTTTCAGGATCGGGGTGGCGAATCCGCGGAAGATATAAAAGATAAAAAGAACAAAAAGTCCGACGTAAGAAAGATTAAAGGCCAGCGCAATGTAGCCTCCGGCAATAAAGAATAAAATGATGATTCCCATTTTGCGCACACCGAAGAACCGGTCAACTTTATCGGAATACAGTGCCGCAATGCCCACGGTGAGGTTCAAGACTGTCCAGATTATTCCATACAGCGAAGTGGGAGTCTTCAGGTGTATAAGCAATGGTTGTACAAACCAGGCCATGGTGAGGGTAGCCGCCCCGATGATACCGGAGTACATAATGTTGTAGCAAAGCTGCTTGTTGGTGAACAGCGAGTATCTTATTATTTTGACTATTTCTTGAAGAGGGCTCTTAATCACGTTTCTTTGTTTTGCTTCCTTCAGGGCAATGGCGGCGGGAATACCGATGAAGGCGATGGCGGTCTGGAAGATAAATGGTAAACGAAGGGAATACACAGCCAGCAGTCCGCCTAAAATACCGGCAAAGGCTTCGGCAAAATTGCCAATCATTGTGATGCGTCCTTCGTACCGGAGGTAGAGAGGTTCCTTGTTATGCTCTACCGTTGTATCGTATAATAGGGCCGAGTCTGCCCCGTTAACCAGTGTTTGTCCCACTCCGAGCAAGATCTCTGCAAATAAGAACGCAGTAAATGTGTCAGTAAAAGAGTAGCTCAGGTATCCGCCAAAGTAGAGAATACAACCCAGGATCAGACATTTACGCCGTCCCCATACGTCGGCCAGATAACCCGATGGAATCTCCAGAATAACTGCAGCCATGGAATAGACGCTTTTCAGAATAAAAACATCCTTCAGTCCCAGACCGTTCGATTCGTAAAAAAGAACGATGACGGGCATTACAAGGGTAAACCATTTGGAGACTTTTATGAGATAAAGCAGGCTTATGTTCTTCCGGAAAGACATTGGCTGAGAAGCGTTTGTTTTATTGTTTAATTTGAATACAAATATACGAATTTTTGCAAGGTAAAGGGAATTAATCAGTAACAGAATGGGATTAAAATAAAAAAAGTTGTTACTTTGCGTTGCTAATTTGTTTCTAATTATCAAAAACACTATACGATCATGATTTGGAATGAGACAATCGAATGCATGGGTAGGGAAGACATGCGTAAACTTCAGGGCATACGTTTAAAGCGTGTCGTTGAACATGCTTACCATAACACTCCCTTCTATCGCAAGAAGATGCAGGAAATAGGAATTACTCCCGGAGATATCAACTCTATCGATGATATCGTTAAGCTACCCTTTACAGTAAAACAGGATTTACGCGATAATTATCCCTTTGGATTAATGGCTGTGCCCATGTCGGAAATTGTCCGGCTGCATGCCTCGTCCGGAACAACCGGTAAACCTATCGTGGTAGGATATACCCGCAAGGATCTTTCGGTGTGGGGCGAAGTGGTGGCCCGCTGTCTGAGTGCTTACGGTTTAACGCGCAACGACTCGGTGCAGGTTTCCTACGGTTACGGACTGTTTACCGGGGGACTCGGATTACACTACGGAGTAGAAACCCTGGGTGGTACCGTTATCCCCATCAGTAGTGGAAATACACAGAAGCAAATTCAGCTGATGCACGACTTCGGAGCCAAGGCTTTGGCTTGTACTCCCTCGTATGCGCTTTTTTTAGCAGAGGCAATTAAAGATTCTGGTATCAAAAGAGAGGAATTTCAATTAAAAACAGGTATCTTTGGAGCTGAGCCGTGGACAGAGAATATGCGGAAGGAGCTCGAAGAGAAGCTGGGCATTAAGGCCTACGATATTTATGGGCTTACCGAAATTATCGGTCCGGGTGTGGGATGCGAATGTCAAAGCCAGAACGGAACCCACTTATGGGAAGATCATTTCTTTCCCGAGATTGTGGATCCCGTAACGCTTGAACCCGTAGAACCGGGTAAGCCGGGCGAACTGGTATTCACTACGCTTACCAAAGAGGGGATGCCTATGTTGCGTTACCGTACCAGAGACCTTACTTCATTGAATTATGAAGTTTGCGAATGTGGACGTACCGCGGTTCGTATGAGCCGGATTCTGGGCAGAAGCGACGATATGCTGATCATCAGAGGTGTGAATGTATTTCCTTCTCAGGTCGAATCTGTTATATTGGAGCTTGAAGAATTTGAACCTCATTACCTGTTGGTGGTGGATCGGGTTAACAATACCGATTCGTTGCAGGTTCAGGTGGAGGTTAGGCAGGAGTTTTATTCGGACGAGATGAATAAAATGCTTGCTTTAAAGAAAAAGATAACACATCGTTTGCAGAGTGTACTCGGGTTGACTCCCGATGTGCGTATTGTTGAGCCCCGTAGTATTGAACGCAGCCAGGGTAAAGCAAAACGTGTTATCGACAACCGGAAGTTGCTATAATCTAAATGATAAAGAACTATGTTAATTAAGCAGTTGTCTATTTTTTTGGAAAATAAAAAAGGCCGTTTTACCGAAGTAGCCAAGTTGCTTGGCGAAGCTGGTGTTAACATGTCTGCCTTTACTGTGGCTGAAAATTCGGATTTTGGTATTCTTCGTCTGATTGTTTCGGATACGGACAAAGCGATTAAAGTACTTCGTGATAAACTCTATGCGGTAAGTGTGGCCAATGTGGTGTGCCTTCATTGCCCCAATCAGCCCGGAGCGTTGGCTAAAGCTATGGATATAATCACCTCAGAAGGTATCTTTATCGAGTACATGTATGCCTTTTCGCAAGGTGAGGCAGCCAATGTGATTATTCGTCCGGATAACGTTGAAAAGTGTGCTGAAGTGCTGAAAGCGAACAAATTGGAGCTTTTAGCGGCAAGTGATTTATATAAGTTGTAATTATTAACGTTTTGTGTTTCGTAAATTAACTCTTTTGAGTTAACTTTGCGCGCTAAAAGTATGTGAATGAAAAAGGTTCTATTTATAATGATGATTGCAGTCTTGTTTTCTTCCTGCGGGGAGTATAACAAGATATTGAAGAGTACTGATTACGAGCTTAAGTATTCGTATGCTAAGAAATACTTCAATATGAAGGAATTTACCAAGTCGGCAACCCTGTTGGAAGAACTGGTACCCATTTACAAGGGAACAGCTTCTGCGGAAGAGTCGCTTTATCTGCTGGCGCAAAGTTATTACGGTCAGAAGGATTATTTAACGGCATCGCAGTATTTCAATACGTATTATACAACGTATCCAAAGGGTGAGTACACGGAGTTGGCCCGTTATTATTCGGGTTATGGCCTTTACCTGGATTCGCCGGACCCCAGACTGGATCAGACCCAGACTTACAAGGCAATTGCCGAGTTACAGCTTTATCTGGAGTACTATCCGCAAAGTGAACGGGCTAAAGAGGCACAGAACATTATGTTCGAGTTGCAGGAAAAGCTGGCATTTAAGGAATTGCTTGCCACCCGTTTGTATTATAACTTAGGAACTTATATGGGTAATAATTTTCAATCGTCGGTAATTACCGCTCAGAATGCGTTGAAGAATTATCCATACTCCAAATACAGAGAAGAGTTTATGTATTATGTGATACAGTCTAAATACGAACTGGCAATGGTTAGTGTGGAAGAAAAGCTGCAGGGCCGTTACCGCGATGTGGTGGACGAGTATTATAACTACATGAATGAATATCCCGAAGGTAAGTACGTAAAACAGGTTAAGAAGTTTTACGACTATGCCAGCAAGAGAATTAATGATGCGTATTAACGATTATAATCAATAAATAGAAAGATGGATTACAGAAAGTCTAACGCTCCAACAAACACGATCACCCGCGACATGATGAGATTGTCGGAGGATACAGGTAATGTATACGAAACTGTGATGGTAATTGGTAAGAGAGCCAATCAGATTAGTGTTGAAATGAAGCAGGATTTGGAGAAGAAACTTCAGGAATTTGCTTCTTACAACGATAATCTTGAAGAGGTTTTTGAAAACAGAGAGCAAATTGAAATTTCGCGTTACTATGAAAAGCTGCCTAAACCTACGTTGATTGCAGCTCAGGAATATGAAGACGGGAAAGTTTATCACAAAAATCCGCTCAAAGAAAAAAGTAATTTCTAAGAAATACGAAACGTTCAACATAAAGGCTGATTCTTTGCGGATCGGCCTTTGTGTTTAAAATAATACGATTATGTTACAAAGAATTCAAACCGTTTATTTATTTATTGTTGCAGCGCTTGGCCTTGCTTTGTTCTTTCTGCCGTTGGCCAATATGCAAGCCGGAGCCGACTTGTTCACATTCGACATATTCGGGTTAAATGCCGGAGTAAATGCTCAAAGTGAGCAAGTATACCATACCTGGAGCCTGGCTGTACTTACCGGAATCAGTACGTTGTTACCTTTTATTACCATTTTCTTGTACAAGAAAAGAATGTTGCAGATCCGTTTTTGCATATTCAATGCTATTCTGTTGATCTGTTTTTATCTGTTATTTGGCTTTTTTGTATGGATCACCTATGGCAAGTATTCGGCAACCCATTTCGGAATTGAGATTGCCCTTGCATTTCCGCTGGTTAATCTGATTCTTACTTATCTGGCTATCCGTAACATCGGTGCCGACGAGGCTTTAGTAAGATCATTGGAAAGATTAAGATAATAGCGAGCGCTATCATAAAATAGAAAGGGACCGATTTATTCAGAATCGGTCCCTTTCTATTTTATGGTTTGTTTATTGATGCTTATTTGAATAAAGGAAGCAGGTAAGTAAGTTTTACTGAAAGCACCTGTGCCGACGATTTAGGAAAAATATCTGCCTTCTTGCTGTTGTACATGTCTCCTAAAGCATAATAATACCTGCCTTCCAACAGAAAATAACCTACACCCGTCCGTATTTCCAGTCCCGGACCTCCACAAAGTCCCCAGTCAAATTTCTTATCGATGGGCATATCATGTTGGTCGTTTGTCGTATTCGGAGTTGCGTCACCCAAATTGCTTTCGGTCTTTTCGTTAAGGGCGTAGCCTATCTTCGGACCAAGATTAATATAGAACTTGGCATTCTTCCCCCCGAAATAGATATGGGTGAACACTGGTAACTCTATGTAGTTGATTGTACGGCTGTAGGTAAACTCCGGATTCAGATCAAACTGTTCCTTCCAACCTTGTTGCACATAGTTTAGTTCTGCCTGCAATCCCACATTCTTTTCTGTATTGTATCGTGCCGTAACTCCGGCAGTGTATCCCATAAGCATCCCTTGTTGAACCTTCGGGGTAAAGCTGACGGACGAGAATGTAGTACCAAACGAAGCGCCTACAGCCAGCTCCGGTTTGAATGTTTCCTGCGAAAACAATGTGGCAGTCAGCAGTATCCCCGCCATAGATCCGTAAAATCTTCTTTTCAAGCTTGTCGTATTCATTACCTGTGTATAGGTTGTATAGGGACGTTTATAATTCGTTTAATTGTATGCGCGAGATGGTAAAGTCCTTATTGTAACGGACAATAAACAGGTTGGTATTGATAAATCCACCCCAGTTGTTTACCCTCTCAAAGTTGAATCCGGTCTGAATACTGTTATGTCCCGTTCTCTTCAGGTTATTCTCCATATTCGAGCCATAGGTCCACACCCCTTTGAAGAAATACATTCCGGTATCAAATCCAAGCATACCGTATTTGGGGAATGTATTGATCGGGTTCTTGCTGAACCATGTTTTATACTTCTGATAAAAGTTCTTTACTCCGTCGCTTAGATTGTCTGCATAGAAGTTGCTGTATATATAGGTATTCAATGCATAAAACTCTTCCAGGCAATCGCGTGTGTAGGTCTGCCATTCCGGATATCCGAACAAGGTGAGCTGGTAATCGGGCCTGTTGGAGGAAATGGTAACCAAGGGAGTCTTAATCTTATTCAATGCGTTGAGTGTTCCCGATGTAGGAATAATCACATTGGGTTTGTCCGTCACAAACTGCGATTCAATCTCTGTAGCAAATGTCTCCGCATTGTATGTGTATTCCTTGTAGCTAACCTTCTTCTGTTTCAGTTCGGTTTTTAACTCCTGTATAAACTCTTTCTTATCGTCCTGCGGATCATTAACCTTCAGAATAATGATATTGTAATTCTTGAACAGCTCACACCCTGCCTGTGCTGCTTTCGAATACAGATAGGATTGAGGGGTGTTTACCTGAAACACATAGGGATTGGAAAGCACATCGTCGTTTTTGGAGGTGAATGGAATGACATATCTTATTTTGTTCTTTTCCGCAAACTTAGCCACAGGATGTATTTGTTCGTTCTGAACAGCACCTATCAGAAGGTCGGCCTCCTTCACCGCCGGATTCTTTAATATATCATTAATCTTCTCCGTGCCGTTTCCTGTATCGAAAACCGACAGGTTGATAGAGCAGCCCTGGTTACGCATACTGTCAACCGCTAGCAGGAATCCTTCATAATATTCTATAAACCGCGATGTGTTTGACGAAGGGTAGGCCTCTTCTGTCATAAACGGCAACAACAGGGATACATTCACCACCGGAAGTTTCTTAGAATCTTTTTTACGGGAAAGCAATGCGTTTACCTCCTTTTCGTCCGTAATTTCGGTCGACACAAGCACCTTTTGCTCCTCCTTTACCGGGATATAGATTACAGCCCCTGCCTTTACTCCATCTTTCAGCGATGGGTTACGCTTGATAAGTTCGGTAGTGGAGACATCAAACTTTTTGCTTATTCTAAACAAAGTCTCTTTTTTCTGGATAGTATAAGGTACATCCTTTGTAACAGTCTGCACCTGTTCCACCGAAGGTTCTTCGTGTGGATTGCGTGGAATACGTATGGTTTTACCGATGGAGAAGGTCTCGGCAGATAAGCCAGGGTTGGCATCTGCAATCTGATCGGCAGGAACCGTGTATAACCTTGATACCGAATAAAGAGTCTCTTTCGCTTTTATCGTATGAAAGGAGTAATTGGCTACGCCATTGGATTTACCTTTATCATCGGGGGCAAGCTGAGGAATCATTAATTTGAATCCGACTTTAATTCCCTCCTTACTTTCCGGATTCAGTTTATAGATGTCGTTTACCTTTACACCATACATTGTAGCAATGGAGTAAACCGTTTCCCCCCGCTGGATAGTATGGTAAAATAGGTTGCTGTCTCTTTCGTGGGTTATGATAGCTGTTGTTTTGTTGTTTTGAGACTGAACAGCTGAGCAGCCGATTGCCAGGATTAAAGCGATGATACATGTGCTAATCTTATTCATATACTGATTGGATTATTTGATGCAAAGATAAAAAGAAAAATGGAAGGAGTGGAATAATGGAGAGTTATAGTTACAATTAACCAATTTGTTTGACAGCAAATTAATTGCCCGGAATCAGTATGCCTGTCAT
>NZ_JBFWMI010000039.1:0-29555 GCF_050251695.1 Macellibacteroides sp. | reverse complement strand
GAAAAGATATCAATACAGACTCCTTCAGAACCTAGTGCCCATGTACGCGAAAGGGTTATAAAAGCCAGGGCGATACAGGAAGAACGTTTTAAAGCACATCCTGGGATATACTGCAATGCACAGATGGAAACCAAACAACTCCATCAATATGCCATACCCGATGCTGCCGGAATGCAGTTATTAAAACAGGCTATGACCCGCCTGAACCTGTCTGCACGGGCTTATGATCGTATCCTGAAAGTTTCGCGTACCATAGCCGACCTGGACGGTACAGAAAAAATTGAGACACCTCATTTAGCGGAGGCCATACATTACCGCAACCTGGACCGTGAAGGATGGGGTACCTAATATTAGGTTGCATAAGATGAGTCTTTGTTAATTTCATTTTTATCTCTTATTTATTAACAGCTTAAGGCAATATACTTCATCTTTTGGTAAAATTTCTCTACCTTTGCACCTCAAAAAGAAGATTAGATGGTATGGAAAAAGAATTTAAAAGAACGCTGATAACTACGGCATTGCCTTACGCAAATGGACCGGTACATATCGGTCACCTGGCCGGAGTGTATGTTCCTGCCGATATTTATG
Organism: Macellibacteroides sp.; assembly: GCF_050251695.1. NCBI lineage: Bacteria > Pseudomonadati > Bacteroidota > Bacteroidia > Bacteroidales > Porphyromonadaceae > Macellibacteroides > Macellibacteroides sp. The sequence continues at coordinate 28,967 of NZ_JBFWMI010000039.1, read as the reverse complement.
CCCGTTACCTTCGGTTAAAAGGAGAAGATGTATTGATGATTGGTGGCTCCGACGAACATGGTGTTCCCATTGCATTAAAGGCAAAGGCCGAAGGTATAACGCCACAAGAGGTTGTGGATCGTTACCATGGTATCATCAAAAAGTCCTTCGAAGATTTTGGTATTACGTTCGATATCTATTCCCGTACCACATCAAAAACTCACAAGGAGGTTGCATCCGACTTCTTTCGTAAATTGTACGATAAGGGTGAATTTATAGAAAAAACAACCGAACAATATTACGATCCGGAAGCTAAACAGTTTTTGGCAGACCGCTACATCACCGGTACTTGTCCGCATTGCGGAAACGAACGGGCCTATGGCGACCAATGCGAAGCCTGCGGTACCTCTTTGAATGCAACAGACCTGATTAATCCCAAATCGGCTATCAGCGGAAGTGTTCCTGAAATGAAGGAGACAAAGCACTGGTATCTGCCATTGGATAAGCACGAACCATTCTTGCGTCAGTGGATTTTGGAAGACCATAAGGAGTGGAAATCCAATGTATATGGACAATGTAAGTCGTGGTTGGATATGGGTTTACAACCCCGTGCCGTAAGCCGCGATTTGGATTGGGGAATACCGGTTCCTGTAGAAGGAGCCGAAGGAAAAGTTCTGTATGTGTGGTTCGATGCTCCCATCGGATATATCTCCAATACAAAGGAATTACTTCCTGAAACATGGGAAACATGGTGGAAGGATCCGGAGACTAAAATGGTGCACTTTATAGGCAAAGATAATATTGTATTCCACTGTATTGTATTCCCGGCTATGCTCAAGGCAGAAGGAAGCTACAACCTGCCGGAGAATGTCCCTGCCAACGAATTCCTCAATCTGGAAGGAGATAAAATATCCACATCCCGTAATTGGGCTGTGTGGTTGAATGAATACCTTATCGATATGCCTGGCAAACAAGATGTACTTCGGTATGTGTTAACAGCCAACGCCCCCGAAACCAAAGACAACGACTTTACCTGGAAAGATTTTCAGGCACGCAACAACAATGAACTGGTTGCCATTTTTGGTAATTTTGTTAACCGTGCCCTGGTTCTTACCGAGAAATATTTTGGAGGAAAAGTCCCTGCATGCGGTGCTCTGACGGATTACGACAAACAGACGTTGGCGGAATTTGCCGATGTAAAAGCTGCTGTAGAAAATTTACTGGACATATACCGTTTCCGCGATGCTCAGAAAGAGGCTATGAATCTGGCTCGTATCGGTAATAAATACCTGGCAGATACAGAACCCTGGAAACTTGCCAAAACAGATATGGCCCGTGTGGAAACCATCCTGAATATTGCCCTTCAGATCACTGCCAATCTTTCCATTGCATTCGAACCATTTTTACCTTTCAGCACCGTAGCTTTACGAAACATGCTGAACGTAGAGTCGTTTGGATGGGATCGTTTAGGTAGTACAGACCTGTTAAGTGCCGGACACCAGTTAGGAAAACCGGAACTTTTGTTCGAAAAGATGGAAGACAGCGTAATTGAAGCTCAGGTTCAGAAACTGCTTGATACAAAGAAAGCAAATGAAGAGGCTAATTACAAGGCAAAACCTATACGTGCAAATGTAGAATTCGACGACTTTACGAAACTCGACATACGTGTGGGTACCATTCTGGAATGCACCAAAGTACCCAAGGCAGATAAATTGCTTCGGTTTAAGATTGACGACGGATTAGGTGCCCGTACCATCATTTCGGGTATTGCCCAACACTATGCTCCGGAAGATCTGATAGGTAAACAAGTCTGCTTTATAGCCAACCTGGCTCCACGTAAGCTTAAAGGCATTGTCTCTGAAGGGATGATTCTCTCTGCCGAAAACAACGACGGAAGTCTGGCTGTTATAATGCCTCAAAAAACTGTTAAACCCGGTAGCGAAGTAAAATAAGCATACTTGATTCAATATAAAAAAAGGGAGGTCATATGAATGGCTTCCCTTTTTAATTCTGTCATTTAAAGTATAATTTATTTACTTTAAAATTTATGCTCTACTGTCATTAGTTAAAAGAATGTTAATGATTAAATATTTAACAAAAGAAAAAGAATAAGATTAAAATCTAGATATTACTTTTGTTTCGTATTTTTACGAAATAAGAAAAAACATGTCAAATAAAAAATATTATACTGATAACCAGCTTCGTATATCAAAATATGCAAAGGCATTGGCACACCCTGCAAGAGTTTTTATTTTGGAATACCTGGCTACAAATATGGAAAAATGTTGTTATAGTGGAGACATGGCTGAAGAACTTCCTATCGCCCGGTCCACCCTTTCTGAACATCTGAAGGAGTTGAAAAAAGCAGAGCTGATACAGGGAGAAATAAATCCACCTTATATCAAGTATTGTATCAATCGTACTAACTACGAAGAAGCTCGTCAGTTGTTTTCTAGTTTTTTCAGACCGTAAAAAATTTGACTTATTATTTCGTAAAATCCCGAAACACAATTTTAAAATTAAGAATAATGGAAATTAAGATTCTGGGCACCGGATGTGCTAAATGCAAAACTTTAGAAAAGGTAACAAAAGAGGTCGTTGAACAAAACAAGTTGGATGCAACAATATCCAAAGTGGAAGACATTATGGAAATTATGAAATATAACGTAATGTCCACTCCTGCTCTTGTAGTAAATGAAAGTGTGGAGGTTAAAGGACGCATTCCTTCGGCTGATGAAATCAAACAAATTTTACTTAAATACTAAGTTCCTATGAAACAATTCATTCTATTTGGATTTGCCCTTTTTATGTTATTGGGAAATCAATTAACTTATGCTCAGGCGGATAAAAGCGATGCTTCAAAGACTGCCAAAGTCGAAGTGTACTATTTCCATTTAACCCGTCGTTGCCAAACTTGCCAAGCTGTAGAGAGCGGGGCCAAACAAGCGATGGAATCGCTTTACGCTAATCAGATAAAAAAAGGTGATTATACCTTTAAAGCTTTCAATCTGGATGATAAAAATAGTGAACAGCTGGCTAAAAGGCTGAATATCGGAGGCCAGGCCCTTGTTGTTGTATCAGGTACTAAAAAGATTGATATTACTAATGAAGGTTTTTTAAATGCTCGTAAACCTGAAAAGCTGAAAGAAGAAATTCGCAAGGCAGTTAACACTGTTTTAAAATAAACTGATAAAATGGATTTATTAAATCAACTTTTAGATTCTACAGAATATGGGTTTGTTACTGCCATTGTGCTAGGGTTGATGACAGCCATCAGCCCTTGCCCTTTGGCTACTAATATTTCTGCGATTGGATTTATCAGCCGGGATATCGAAGACCGTAAAAAAGTCTTCGTAAACGGGTTGATCTATACACTTGGTCGGGTTATCAGCTATACAGGTCTGGCACTTATACTCTTTTTGGGGGCTAATCAAATAGATGTTTCTCTCATTTTTCAGGGATGGGGTGAAAAGATATTAGGTCCCTTACTTATCCTTATCGGACTTTTTATGCTGGACATCATTAAAATAAAATTCCCGGATTTGTTTGGTATAACCAATAAAATAGGCGAGAAAAGTAAAGGTAGCTATTGGAGTACTTTGCTGCTTGGAATCCTTTTTGCTTTGGCTTTCTGTCCTTATAGTGGCGTGCTTTATTTTGGAATGCTAATCCCGATTACCATTACAAGCCCAAATGGCCTTTATCTTCCTGTGCTTTACGCCATTGCAACCGGAATTCCTGTCATCATTTTTGCATGGCTTCTTGCTTTTGCAATGAATAATGTTGGAAAACTTTATAATAGTATAAAAACATTTGAATGTTGGTTCAGGCGAATTGTAGCTATTCTTTTTATGATGGTAGGCTTGTATTACATATATTTATTATTTTAAAAATTTATTATACTATTTCGTATAATAACGAAATAACTTAAAGTTATTAATATGGAACTTACAAAAGAAGTAAAGATACTTATAGGAATGACTGTTATATTCCTGGGTATATTCTTTTTACCTACAGAAGATCCTATGTTTAAATCTGCTATTAATGCTACGTTTGATTTAGCAAAGTGGTATGCCCGTGAACATGTTATTCTTTGTCTTTTGCCTGCATTCTTAATTGCCGGAGTTATTTCAGTTTTTGTAAGTCAGGCATCTGTAATTAAATACTTTGGTGCAAAAGCTAAAAAATGGGTTGCTTATACAGTTGCTGCTGTTTCAGGTACAATCTTAGCTGTTTGTTCATGTACTATTCTTCCTTTGTTTTCTAGTATACATAAAAGAGGTGCAGGCTTAGGTCCTGCTATCGCTTTTCTGTACTCAGGACCAGCCATCAATATTTTAGCAATAATCCTCACAGCTAGAATTTTAGGATTGGAGATTGGAGTTGCTCGTGTAATTGGTGCTGTATTATTCAGTGTAATTATAGGATTAATCATGTCTTTTATTTATCGAAAAGAAGAAAAAATTAAATCTGAAGAACAACTAACCTTTCCAGATATAAAAGAAGAAAGGCCCTTATGGCAGACAGCATTACATTTTTTTACGCTTGTATTAATTCTTGTTTTCGCAAACTGGGGAAAACCTTCGGCAGATGACACAACTAGTGTATGGTATTACATATGGTCGTGGAAATGGTACATAACAGGTCTTTTTGGACTCTTATTGGCTTATTCAATGATTCGTATTTTAAAGCTTTCAACATGGCAAGTTATTGCAGGAGCAATTATTACCGGTTTAAGTGCATTAATATTTAAAAATCCACTTATTACAGTTGTAGTAGGAATTACAGCAATAAGCACAATAGCATTGACTGATAAATCTGGCAATAGTGAAAACAGAGAATGGATTTACTCCAGTTGGGGATTTGCGAAACAAATAATACCTTTACTTGCTATCGGAGTTGTCATTGCTGCATTTTTATTGGGCTCTACGCATGACAACACTTCTATTCCTGGAATCGTACCGAACGAATGGATTGCGTGGGCAGTAGGAGGAAATTCTGTTTTCTCCAATTTCTTTGCTTCAGTAGTAGGAGCTTTTATGTATTTTGCAACATTAACCGAAGTGCCTATTATACAAGGCTTAATTGCATCTGGTATGGGAAAAGGTCCTGCATTAGCTCTCTTATTGTCAGGCCCCTCGCTTTCATTGCCAAATATGTTAGTAATACGAGGGATTTTAGGCACTCATAAAACAATTGTATATGTTTCCCTTGTAATAATAATGTCAACAATAACCGGATTAATTTATGGTAGTTTCTTCTAAATCCTTTACAATACAAGGAATTGCATATCTTGTATTTATTTTACTACCTCATGGACTATTTTCTCAGGAGAATAAAGAAGAGGCTCTTTCAGGAGGAAAGCCTATAATTCAGGTTTTTGGAAACTTTGAATATAATGCAACTTCAGAAACATCAAAAGCTTATAGTTTTTGGATTGGAAGAGCTCACCTAGGTTATGAATATAATTTTAACAAGCAGTTTTCTGGTAAAATTGTTTTAGATGTTGGAAGACCTACAACAATCGGTAATATTAATGTTATAGATAAAAATGGAGAATCGATGTATGTATCAACTAATTCGAAAGAAGGTAGTTACTACACGATGACATTAAAATTTGCATCTTTACAATGGCACGCATCTCCTTTCTTAACAATTCAGGCAGGAGGAATACTTCAGAATCATTATATAACTCAAGAAAAGTTCTGGGGATATCGTTATTTGGCCGAAACTTTTCAAGATAGGTATTATAAAACTCCTAGTAGTGATTTAGGAATTATTAGCTATTTCAAAATTAATGAAATGCTAAATTTTGATTTAGCTTTAACCAATGGAGAAGGCTTTCGCTTTGATCAAGATCCTTATGGAGATATAAAACTTGCAGGAGGTGTAGATTATTATCCTTCTAAAAAAATTCAAACAAGGTTATACTACGATAGAATACAATCTTCAGCTCCCCAAAAGAAAGCTGTACAACAGTTAATTTCCATTTTTGCAGGTTATAAACAAACTGATAAAATAAGAGTAGGTGCTGAATATAATTACAAATTCAATCACCTTCATATAATCAACCATGATTTATTTGGATTGTCACTTTTTGGAAGTTATCAAATAAAAAAAGATATTGAATATTTCTTGCGTTATGATTTGGTAAAATCTAATCCGATAAAAGAACAACAAATTGGCTGGAATAATACTAATACTGGAAAAGCTATCATAACAGGGTTGCACTATAGCTTGTTGAAAAATATTAGTTTATCTCTTAATTATCAATATTGGAATCCTGATCAATTTGATTTAAATAATCAGCATCACATATTATTAAGCTTTGAATACAAACTTTAAATTTACTGAATATGGAAGAAAAAATTAAAAACATATCTCTTTTTGAAAAAGAAGAATATTTAGTTATGGCATGCTCCGGAGCATGTGATCTTGGTAACATATCTGACATTGTTGCACGTAAACTGAAAAAAAATAAAATTTGCTCTATGAGTTGCTTGACTACAGTAGGAGCTGGAATCACTTCTTCTATAGAGTTTTTTAAGGCTCATAAAATTCTTATGCTTGATGGATGCTCTGTTGATTGTGGCAAAAAGATTCTGGGAAATTCAGGGATAACCAATTTTAAACACATTCGCATATCAGACTTGGGGTATGAGAAAGGGAAAACTCCAGTTACTGAAGAAATTATAAAACAGATTTACGAAAAAATTAAAGCTGTTAATTAACTTAATTCTGAGCAAAGTAAAAGAATCATTTTAGACACCCAATTAGTCCCTTGAAATTTATATTGACTACATTGGTCTTTATTTTCATAAAAATGCTGAATTTAGTTGTGTATATTTACATCTGTTCGTATATTTGCGAACAATAAATTATATAAAAATGAATGATAAAAAAGATTACACTCTTGAGCAAGAGCAGATTGCCCGATATGCAAAGGCATTGGGACATCCTGCCCGAATTTGTATATTGAATTTTCTGGCATCTCAGGAAAGCTGTTTTTTTGGAGACATTCACGAAGTATTGCCAATAGCAAAAGCTACTGTTTCACAACATTTAAGTGAACTAAAGAATGCGGGGCTTATCAAAGGAGAGATTGAAAGTCCGAAAGTTCGATATTGTATTGATAAAGAGAATTGGGAGATTGCTAAAAAAGTTTTAAATAAACTTTTTAACTCAATTAATCCTAAAGAAATATGTTGTTAGTATTTTTTTATCACCATTGTTCGTTGAATTGCGAATAAAAATCTGGATTATTAATCTAAAATTAAAAATGTATGAAAGTCTTAATCTTATGTACAGGGAATAGTTGCCGAAGCCAAATGGCACACGGTTTTTTACAATCATTCGACAAAGATCTGATTGTTCGTTCGGCGGGAACAGCCGCTGCAGGCAAACTCAATGCCGGAGCTGTGAAGGCTATGCAAGAAATTGGTATTGATATCAGCCACCATACATCCGATCCGGTAGAAATGTATTTAGGAGAGGAATGGGATTATGTAATAACGGTATGCGGCGGAGCCAATGAATCATGCCCTATGTTTACAGGTAAAGTCAACAGACGTCTGCATATTGGTTTTGATGACCCCTCTCACGCAACAGGCACTCCGGAGTTTATTGAAAGCGAATTCCGCAGGGTGCGCGACGAGATAAAGAACAGATTCTACGAATTCTACATTAAAGATATAAAGGGAGGAAAAATACCGACCTGCTCTTGTAGTGATCAAAATTAACAGACTTAAGTTAGAAATCATGGAAAAAAATCAAGGAATAGGATTTTTTGAACGCTACCTTACCCTATGGGTAGCAATATGTATTGTGGTAGGTATATTGATTGGTCAATACCTGCCCATTATCCCCGATACGCTAAGTAGATTCGAATATGCCAACGTATCGATTCCGGTTGCTATATTAATATGGCTGATGATCTATCCGATGATGCTCAAGGTAGATTTTCAAAGTGTAAAAAATGTAGGAAAGAGACCCAAGGGAATATTGATTACCTGCGTTACCAACTGGTTGATCAAACCTTTTACCATGTTTGGACTGGCTTGGTTTTTCTTTTACATCTTGTTCAAATCATTTATACCCGAAAATCTGGCGCACGAATACCTCGCTGGGGCAGTATTGCTTGGCGCCGCCCCTTGTACGGCTATGGTATTTGTATGGAGCTATCTGACTAAAGGGGATGCCGCATATACTCTGGTTCAAGTGGCAGTAAACGACCTTATTATTCTGGTTGCCTTTGCTCCGATAGTTGCCTTTCTGTTAGGGATCGGGGGGATTGTTATTCCCTGGGATACGTTGTTACTGTCGGTCGTATTGTTTGTTGTAATTCCTCTTGCAGCAGGCGTGTTAACTCGTATTTCTGTTATAAAAAAGAGAGGGTCAGATTATTTCAATAGCGTTTTTGTAAAGAAATTCGATAATTATACGATTTTGGGATTATTGCTCACCTTGATTATCCTCTTTTCGTTCCAGGGTGAAACAATAACCAACAACCCGTTACATATCTTATTGATTGCCATTCCTCTCATTATACAAACCATACTTATCTTCTTTGTTGCGTACGGATGGTCTAAAGCAGCACGTTTGTCGCACGACGTAGCTGCACCTGCGGGAATGATCGGAGCAAGTAATTTTTTTGAACTCGCTGTAGCAGTGGCCATATCTCTGTTCGGGCTACAATCCGGAGCAGCCTTAGTCACTGTCGTGGGAGTATTGGTAGAGGTCCCAGTCATGTTGCTGTTAGTAAAAATAGCCAATAATACCCGTGGATGGTTTCCTGCAAAATCTCTTTAAACGAACATATTAACTACAAGAATGGAGACTTTAATTTGTCTCCATTCTCTTGTAAATGCAAATATCATTTACATAAAATCCATATTTATGATACAACAATTTGCTGATTGGCTAGTATATGGCATCTTTGGACTTGATGCAAAAAGCCATTGGGGAAGTGCCGTTAATTTCTTCTTTTACGACACCATTAAAATAATTATCTTACTATTTCTTATCAGTATGCTGATGGGCATTATCAATGCTTATTTTCCCATCGACCGTTTACGTAAATTCCTTGCAACACGTAAATTGTATGGTTTACAATACTTTTTTGCTTCACTTTTTGGAGCCATTACTCCGTTTTGCTCCTGTTCATCCATTCCTTTATTCATCGGATTTGTTAAAGGAGGTATTCCTTTAGGCATCACCTTTGCATTCCTTATCACGTCACCTTTGGTAAACGAAGTAGCTATTGCTATGTTTTTGAGTGCATTTGGTATTAAAGCAACCTTAATTTATATGGTTAGTGGTATCGTATTAGGTATGGTTGGAGGATTTGTATTGGGAAAAATGAGATTGGCCCGCTATTTAAGCCCATGGGTAAAACAAGTACAGGCTGAATCGATGGTCGAGACAGAGAAGTGGGAAGCAGAGAGAATTCCTTTCTCTAAGCGCCTGCCTGTAATTACAAAGGATGCATGGAATATAGTAAGAGGGGTATTTCTTTACATTCTGATAGGAATTGCGATCGGTGCGGGAATGCATGGATTTGTTCCGGACGGTTTCTTTGAACAATTTCTTCAGAAGGATAATTGGTTTGCCGTCCCCTTAGCTGTAATTTTAGCAGTACCCATGTATGCAAATGCAGCTGGAATAGTTCCGGTAATTCAGGTTTTCGTAGCAAAAGGAGTTCCTATCGGCACAGCTATCGCCTTTATGATGGCTGTTGTGGGGCTATCTTTGCCAGAAGCGACACTATTAAAGAAGGTTATGACCTGGCGATTAATTGGAATATTTTTTGGAGTAGTATCTTTGTTTATCATCATTTCGGGATACTTATTCAACATCCTTTTATAGTAAAATCCGGCTGCAATAAACGTGTCGTGTAATTAATTTATTGCAGCCGGATCATTTATATTCTTTCTACTTCATATAAGACTAAAAGAATTCATATTTAGCAGAAGGGTTGAACCGCTTTAATGTTTCAAGTGTAACATCTTTGCCTACACGTACACCTTCATAGAAAAGCCTGTTGTCTATTGTCTTATATGCAAGGTCAGGATGGTTGTTGTCACGACTTAAATGACATAACCAGATGCTTTTCAATTCAGGAGTATAATTTGTTGCTAAAAATTCGGCCGCCTCTTGATTACTTAGATGACCTCTCGAACCAGCTACCCGCTCTTTCAAATATTCAGGATAAGGTCCGTACTTTAGCATTTCTTCGTCATAATTAGCCTCAATAATCAAATGATTGGCTTTTTTAATAAATTTAGCTACAACATCCGAAATGTGTCCCACATCCGAAGCAAAAGTAAAACGATGATTCCCAAAAACGATATGATAACCCACACAATCCGTACTATCATGAGGTATATCAAATGCAGTTATTGAAAAATTTCCAATGTGGAATTCCTCTTCCTTTCGAATAATTCTTTTTGAGTTCACCAGTTTCTCGTTAATATATCTGCATTTTGCAATTCCTTCGTGTACTTTTTGCGTTGAATATACCGGAATATGCAGCTTCTCTCCTAACACTCCGATAGTTCGAATATGATCGGCATGATCGTGTGTTACCAAAACTCCTGAAATACTGGAAAACTCTATATTATAATCATATAATATTTTACTGATTTTACGGTAGTCAATTCCAGCATCTACAAGAATTCCACATGTTGAAGTTCCCAGATAATAACAGTTTCCACTGCTCCCACTTGCTAGACTGAAGAATGTAAGTTTCATATGTTATTGTATAATAAAATTACTTAATGCACCCCAAGCAGTAATGGAGAGCTTATGCATCGCTCTGGTGCACGCAATGTAAAGTAAGCTTTGGTCCATTCGTGTATGAAAGTTCATTTTATTTACCTTAGGAACAATTACCTCGTCAAATTCCAATCCCTTTGCCATATGTGCAGTTGTAATAACAACACCGTTTACAAAAGCGGCGCTTTCCGATGTAAGAAGATAAAGCTGAGGTGTTACATTCTTCAACTGCTCATAGAGTTCACTTGCTTGTAATTGTGTTTTACAAACAATGCCCATGGATTTATTTGCCGACAAGAGAAACCCTTTAATAAGGTAGGCTATTTGACCGGCCTCTTCCTCTTCATTATCAAGCACAAATACACCAGGCTCTTCTCCATGTCTTTCTATAGCTATCAGTTCGTCGTTGGGGCAAATATGCTGGGCAAAGTTGGTAATCTCGTAAGTAGAGCGATAACTTTTACACAATTTCATTACATCCGCCCCCGAAAGAACCTTGGCAATCTCTTTAAATGAAGTTGATGTATAAGGATTTACAGACTGGCTTGCATCCCCAAGGATTGTTTTCTTACAAGGGAAAACTTTCGACAACACCTTATATTGGATTGGTGTGTAATCTTGCATCTCGTCGACAAGCAGATGTTTAACTTCGTTCATTACTTTGGGTCCGTCAAGAAGCATTTTAAGATAAAGCAAAGGCGCCAAGTCGGCATACTCCAGTATACTGCCTCTACGAATCTTGAATAGTCCAGGCCGTCCAAGCCAATCATAAAAAGCCTTGTATAATTTAATGTCGTTAGTTTCTTTAAACATTTTTCGAATGCCGGCTTTAAGCTTGTTAATTTCCGGTGCACGAAATTCAATTCCTGTAGTAAGCATAACTTCTTGTACGATATCTCTTGCAATAGCATCGAAACGTTGCCGGATAGGCAAGCGGTGGAAATTACGAAACTTCTCGTGGATGTATGAAGCCGGGATTGGAATTTTACCAATCAATACATCCGATGCTTCAAAGTAATTATTCTCGGTGTATACCACAAACTGCTCCAACCTGGAAATCAGTTCGTGAGTTGCTTTGAAATGTATCCGCTCAAGGTAATTTTGATCGGGATGCTCCAATATTTCGGTTACCTGCTCAAAAAAGGTTTGAAATTTATATTTTCCTTCCATCAACTTAGTAAGAAGTTCCTCAAAACCGCTTTCCATAATCTTTTCTTCACCCAGTTCAGGCAATACATTCGAAATATAATCTGCAAAGACTTTATTGGGAGAAATAATAAGTATCTCTTTCGACGTTATTTGTCCGGCAAACTTATAAAGCAAAAAAGCCACTCTATGAAGAGCAATAGAGGTTTTACCTGAACCGGCTACACCTTGAATTATCAATGATTGGGACTTATCGTTACGAATAATTTGATTCTGTTCCCGCTGAATAGTAGAAACAATGTTCTTCATCCGGTCGTCAGAGTTATTACTCAACTCTTTCTGCAGTACTTCATCATGGATATTCAACGAACTTTCCAGCATAAATTCCATTACACTCTTTCGGATACGATACTGCCTTTTTAATTGAATCATGCCCGAAACCATGCCCGAAGGGGCTTCAAATTGAGCCTGACCAAGTTCATAGTCGTAAAACATGGATGAAATCGGTGCCCGCCAGTCGTGAATCAAATTCTGATTCAGTTCTGTATCAAAAAAAGAGTGTATTCCTATATAGATAGGAACCTGTTTATTTGCCTGATTTTCCTGAAAATCGATACGCCCGAAATAAGGCGAGTCAATAAGTTTACTGATGCGTTTCTTTTTAGCCACAACAGATTCACCGGATACAACCGATTGAGTAACCGATTCTCTAACGGCATTCTTCTCGGCATGATCCAACTCTGCAGCATTTTCCCACAAGTAAGTTTTAAAATCCAAAATTTCTTTGGATTGATTACTAATAATTGAGTCTATTCCATTAAGAGTATGCTCAAGATTAGATATGATCTGCTTTAAGTATAGTTTCTCGTTTTCTTCTGTTTGATTAAAAATCATCTTGCTGTTCATTTAAATTATTTTGCGCATTTAACACAAAGGATACTTTCTGGCCTAACTAATATTCTACCTAAAGGAGAAACAATAAAAACCATATACTCTGCCTCCCAAAACCATAGCAGAATCGGAGTGTAAAAGTAAAGAAGTAAACCTATAACAGGTTTATTGCTCTAAAACCAGCGGACAATGAAGGATTTTCCCTGACAACAGAATCTTGTCAGGGCGGGGTTAATTTAGCAAGATGTGTAGGAATGTTCTGTTTCATAAACGATGGCAAATATACGGAAAAATAAAAAAAATTACTACCTTTGCACCTCATTAATAAAAAAAATGCTTTTGTGATAAATACAACAAAGCTTACTCCGCCCTGATTCATTTTCAAATCCGACTTATTTTTTTGTTGGTATCATTAGTGCTACAGCTAAAAGGCTGCTATTAATTTTATTGCCATTCAGTTAGTATTTTTCTGAATCGTAAGTTTATTGTGTCTAATTTATACAAGCTTCAAGTTTCACACCGTCCATATTAAAATTATATTCGAATGAAAGAAATAATAAATTTATTTAAACTGTCGAAAGAGACAGATTACAAAACCGAAATTCTATCGGGGATTACAGTTGCCCTGGCCCTTGTGCCTGAAGCTATTGCATTTGCAATGATAGCCGGATTTTCACCACTTACAGGATTGTATGCGGCTTTTATGATTGGCTTGGTTGCTTCACTTCTTGGCGGACGTCCGGGTATGATTTCAGGCGCAACTGGTGCCATAGCCGTTATTTTTATAGGTTTAATAACAGAACTTCGCATATTGTTTCCTGATATCAACAATACCGGTATTCTGCAGTATGTGTTTGCCACAGTAATATTGGCTGGGATATTTCAAATATTGGCCGGGATATTTAAATTAGGTAAATTTATCAGGTTGGTACCTCATTCTGTAATGTTCGGTTTTGTAAACGGGCTTGCCATTATTATATTCTTAGCTCAGTTACCCACTATTACTCACGTTATTGAGTCGCATCCTGCGCTTTCATCCCTTTTATCCTTTGAAGGCTCATTTTCATTTAGTGAGCTAACCCCCGGTTTGCAAGAACTAGGTATTATGATCGGTTTAATATTGCTAACTATGCTTATTATATGGAAACTCCCCAGTTTAACTACAAAGATTCCAGCGTCACTAGTTGCTATTCTGATAGTCTCAGCCATAACAATCGGACTGGGATTAAGCACAACTACAGTAGCTGATACCCTTAGTGAAGGAGAAAGTTTAAAGGCAACATTCCCTCCGCTCACTATTCCTCAAATACCTTTAAGCTGGGATACACTTATGCTAATAATGCCTTTTTCAATCATTATGGCCGGAGTTGGCCTTATTGAGAGTTTGCTTACATTAAATCTTATTGATGAGATTACAGAAAGCCGTGGCAACAGCAATAAGGAGTGTATTGCACAAGGAACAGCAAATATATTTTCGGGACTATTCTCTGGAATGGGCGGTTGCGCCATGATTGGTCAAAGTTTAATTAATATTTCTTCCGGAGCAAGAACCCGAATAGCCGGATTTGTTGCGTCTGTAATGCTGCTAGTATTTATCATGTTTGGATCTGGATTTATAGAAAGACTTCCGATGCCAGCTCTTGTCGGTGTTATGTTCATGGTCTCTATCGGAACATTTGAGTGGGCTAGTCTGCGTATTTTTAATAAGATGCCACTCTCTGATGTTCTGGTAATGGTATTAGTAACAGCGATTACGGTAATCACACACAATCTTGCCGTGGCCGTACTAACTGGTGTAATCTTATCGGCACTATTCTATGCTTGGGAGAATGCCAAACGAATTCGCACTAGAAAGTATATTGATGCGTATGGAATTAAGCATTATGAAATATACGGACCTCTGTTTTTTGCTTCTACCAACGTATTTATGGACAAGTTTGATATAGCAGGCGATCCTAAAGAGGTGATTATTGATTTTAAAGAAAGCAGAATAGTTGATATGTCTGCTATTGAAACTCTAAACACACTCACTATGCGTTATAGCAATGCTGGTAAAACAATTCATCTCAGACATTTGAGCGAAGACTGTAAAAGGCTGCTTAACAATGCCGATGCCCTAATAGATGTCAATGTTTTAGAAGACCCTACATACAAAGTAGTTACAGATAAAATGAATCTTGTTGAACGTAATTAACAAGATGGATAATAAACAATAACTTTATGGAGTTTTGAATCCCCTTATTAATTCAATTTTGATGTATGAATCTAGAATTAAATAAGGGGATTCAAATTTTATTTACCTACAAACTCATTAGCCTTCTGAATGGCTTCATTTATGTTGGAACAAATATTATCGTCTCCAATCTTATCGGTGAAGCCCGATTTAGTAAGAACTCCATGCACTTGCTGATTTACTCCAGAAAGGATGATGTGTATATGTTCTTTCTGAGATAAACGGAACAAGCTTTCCAGGTTATGTAATCCGGTTGAATCCATGAAGGGCACTTTGCGCATCCTGATAATACGGACTTTCGGTTTATCCCCGATAACCTTCATACTTTCGTCGAATTTATTGGCTATTCCAAAAAAGAACGGACCATCAATTTCATATACCTCAACACCTGTAGGAAGCACAAGAACACTGTCGTCGTGCATAATCTCGCCTTCATCCGACAGATCCACCACCTCTTTGGAAACCGAAACCTTCGTTGTTTCTGCCACACGGCGCATAAACAAAAGCATGGCAATTAACATTCCTATCTCAATAGCAATAGTCAGGTCGAATATAACTGTCAGGAAAAAGGTGGTAAGCAATACCGCCACATCACTTTTAGGATTTTTCATCAGCGAACGGAAAGTACGCCATTCACTCATGTTATAGGAAACAATGATAAGCACACCTGCCAGACATGCCATGGGAATATGTTTGGTAAGCGGACCTAGAAACAACAGGATAAGCAGTAATACGATAGCATGAACAATACCGGCTATTGGCGAACGGCCTCCATTGTTGATATTCGTCATAGTCCGTGCTATAGCTCCGGTTACAGGAATACCGCCAAAAATTGGCACTACAATATTGGCTGCACCCTGAGCAATCAATTCTGTATTGGAATTATGCTTATCGCCAGTCACCCCATCGGCAACGGTTGCGGAAAGCAACGATTCGATTGCACCTAAAATAGCTATGGTAAAGGCCGAAGGAAGCAACCGGTTGATAGTTTCCATCGAAAAAGTGATTTTCTCGGGTGCGGGCAGCGAGGCATTGATGGTGAATCGGTCGCCAATAGTTTCGATGCCCGTAATTCCTGCAAAATTCTTCATGGCATAAACAATAATCGTTACTACGACAATGGCGACCAGCGAACCTGGAATCTTCTTCGAGAAACGGGGTGTAAATACAATGATAAGGATACTTATCACACCTATTAGAAAAGGCCAGATATTAAATGACCCGAAATGTTCGAAATAGACAATCCATTTGGATATAAAATCGGCCGGAACTTTCTCTATTGACAACCCAAACAGATCTTTCATCTGTGTAGTAAAAATCGTCAGCGCAATACCGCTGGTAAATCCCACAACAATAGGATAAGGAATAAATTTGATAACGGTCCCAAGTTTAAGAACCCCCATCAGGACAAGTAAGATCCCTGCTATGACAGTCGCAATTGCCAGCCCTTCTATTCCAAAATTCTGAATAATACCATAAACAATTACGATAAACGCTCCGGTTGGTCCGCCGATCTGAACGGAACTACCTCCTAAAAAAGAAACAATAAAACCACCGATGATCGCTGTAACTAAACCTTTTTCGGGGCTAACACCAGATGCTATACCAAAAGCGATAGCAAGAGGCAGGGCCACAATCCCTACAATAATTCCGGCCATCAGGTCGGCCATAAACTTTTCTTTCGAATAATTTTCCAGCACAGCCAATAGCTTGGGCCGAAAATCAAACCTACTTTTCATTCTTTTTGCCTGTTAATTGATGATGCTGCAAAGGTATGAATAAAAACAACACGATGCCCCTAATGGGTTATTCATTAGCCATCAACTACATCCATAGTAAAGAAAGGTTAAACAAAACAAGCAGCATGCTTGTTAAAACACTTGAATCAATCAAGTAAGCCTTTCTTGTACATTTAAATGTTTACGATCTCTTTTTGTGAGAAAGAATTCAATCTAAATTTCCTCAGGGAGGTTGTACCTATCGATTTTTTTTTTACATTTGGGCTTGAAAGATTCAAAACCGGTATTCTCGCATTAATATTACATATATAATTTATCATTATGGAAAAAAGTATTAAAGGTACAGAAACCGAAAAGAACTTACTTAAATCGTTTGCCGGAGAATCTCAGGCAAGAAGTCGTTACACATTCTTCGCCAGCAAGGCAAAAAAAGAAGGATTCGAACAAATTGCAGCTGTTTTTGCTGAAACTGCAGAACAAGAAAAAGAGCATGCTGAACGTTTCTTCAAATTTTTAGAAGGTGGCATGGTTGAAATCACAGCCTCTTATCCTGCCGGTATCATCGGTACAACAGCCGACAACCTCGCAGCTGCTGCAGCTGGTGAAAACGAAGAGTGGACAGAACTGTATCCTGCATTTGCCGATATCGCAGAACAGGAAGGATTTAAAGCTGTTGCTGTTGCATTCCGCCAGATTGCCAAAGTAGAAGCCGAACACGAAGCCCGTTACCGCAAATTGTTAGCCAACGTAACTGAAGGCAAAGTTTTCGAAAAAGACGAAGAAATTATGTGGCAATGCCGTAACTGCGGTTGGACATTCAAGGGTAAAAAAGCACCTAAGACTTGTCCGGCTTGCGAACATGCACAATCTTACTTCGAGCCCATGAAGCAAAACTATTAATTGTTCTTTTCAACAGAAAAATCCCCCCTCAGGTGCTTACTTCGCTTGAGGGGGGATATTTATTTTATTACTCTTCGTCGGAAATTGCAATCTTATCAGGATAGTCCAGCGTATAATGCAATCCGCGGCTCTCCTTCCTTTCCATGGCCTGTCTGATTACAAGATAAGCCGTATTGATAATGTTACGTAACTCACACAACTCTTTCGACACCACCGAACGCAAAAACAGACTTTCAGTCTCTTTATACAGAATGTCCAACCGGTCGAAAGCTCTTTTCAAACGGATGTTAGAGCGGATGATACCTACATAGGTGGCCATAATCTGCTGAACCTCCTTTGCACTTTGGGTAATCAGCACCATCTCTTCCGTAAGCGAAGTTCCCTCGTCGTTCCATACAGGAATGGACTCATTGAAGTTATACCCGCTAATATGTTCCATGGCATGCTTGGCTGATGCATCCGCATAGACCACAGCTTCAATCAAAGAATTGGAAGCTAACCTGTTGGCCCCGTGCAATCCGGTGCAGGAACATTCTCCGGCAGCATACAACCGTTTGATTGACGATTGCCCGTTCAGGTCGACCTGTATACCTCCGCACAGGTAATGGGCAGCCGGTGCAACAGGAATATAATCTTTGGTTATATCTAAGCCCAGACTCATACATTTCTCATAAATCGTAGGGAAATGTTTTTTCGTTTCCTCGGGATCTTTGTGGGTCACATCCAGATAGACATGATCATCCCCCCGGTTTTTCATCTCCGTATCGATGGCACGGGCTACGATGTCGCGCGGGGCAAGTTCAAGTCGGCTGTCATATTTATACATAAACTCCTTACCATCCATCGTACGAAGTTTGGCACCATACCCACGCATAGCCTCGGTAATAAGAAAAGAGGGACGATCGCCCGGATTAAATAAAGCAGTGGGATGAAACTGAACAAACTCCATATCCTTAACTGTACCCTTGGCCCGGTATACCATGGCAATACCATCACCTGTGGCAACCAGCGGATTGGTGGTGGTAAGATATACATTCCCAATACCACCCGTGGCAATCAACGTTACTTTTGAAAGGAAGGTATCCACCTTGCGCGTACGTTCGTTCAGGATATATGCCCCGTAGCACTCCACATCGGGAGTCTGACGCGTCACCTCCATTCCCAGATGGTGCTGGGTAAGAATCTCTACCGCAAAATGATGGTCAAAGATTTTAATATTGGGGTGACTCTTCAACGCAAGAATAAGACTCTCCTGTATTTCGGCACCTGTATTATCCTTGTGATGCAGAATCCGGAACTCGGAATGTCCACCTTCACGATGCAGGTCGAAATCTCCCGAAGCGGTCTTGTCAAACTTAACACCCCATTCTATCAACTCTTTTATCTGAGCAGGAGCCTCTTTCACCACCTTCTCGACAGCAGCCCGGTCGCAATGCCCATCGCCGGCAATCAGTGTATCCTGAATATGCTTTTCGAAATCGTCAATGGGGTTGGTTACAGATGCTACACCTCCCTGGGCGTAATAGGTATTCGCTTCCTGTAAAGAGGTCTTGCAAATAAGGGCAACCGAACCCTTGTTGGCTACTTTCAGAGCGAAACTCATCCCGGCAATACCGGAACCAATAACTAAGTAATCGAATCTTTTTACCATCATTCTCTGATTTTAGACTGACAAAGTTAGGAATTTCCTTTGCTATTCAGCCTATTTTAAAAATCTTTCGTACTTGCGCCTCTATTTTAATCGGGCCAGCAGCTTATTCAATCCTCAAGAATAGGTATATTTGCGTCTTTCTAATTAAACCGGATAAAAAATGAATAAACGTAATAAACTATATCTCAGCCTGCTGATCTTCACACTTGTATCCATATTCAGCTCCTGCGGCAAAGAGGAAGAGCAGTTAGTAGAAGATGTAAACAACAAACAATACCCGGAGAACAGCTGGATCGAAAGAACCATGCGCAGTAAATATTACTGGTACAATGAGATACCCGAGGTCGGATCCTTGAAATTTGATGCTGACGCTGAAACATTCTTCAAATCCTTGTTATCGACTAAAGACGGAAAAGAGGGATATTTTTATTCTTACATCGAAAGTACCACCCCGGTTACACGTAGCATCTATCAGACCACCTACAGTTACGGATTCGACTATACGCTGTACAAAATGAGCAATACGGAATTCGTGGCACATATCCTGTATGTGGCCCCCGATTCGCCTGCTTCCCAAGCCGGAATCAAACGGGGCGACTGGATTGTAACCATGGACGGAGCTTACATTACGGAACAAAACTACAAAACACTGTATGGAGGAAAATCCATGGAACTGCAACTGGCTGTCTACAATCCGGTGTCTGATAAACTGGACCTCGGGAAGAAGGTGCAGATCGATACGGCCCGCGAGATTGTTGACAACCCTGTTTACTTTAACAAAGTGATTGATTGGGGAGGCCGCAAAGTGGGCTATCTGGTGTACAACCATTTCTCTTCCGGAAAAACAGACAATGATAAATCTTTCGATAAGGATATGCTTGCCCGTTTCAAGGATTTCAAAACAGCGGGTGTCAATGAGTTTGTACTCGACCTGCGATACAACAACGGCGGGTCGCTATCCTGCGCACAGTTGCTCAGCACCATGCTGGCTCCCCAATCCGCTTTAGGGAAAACCATGTGTACACTCGAATACAATGATAAACAACGTCCGCAAAATATAAACATAGCTCTTAATTCCTCGCTCATCGCCGATGGCGCAAACCTGAATCTGCAAACGTTGTATGTATTGGTAACCGAAACTTCGGCCTCGGCCTCCGAATTGGTAATAAACAGTTTAAAACCCTACATGAACGTGGTAATTATTGGTATGCAGACCGAAGGAAAGAATGTAGGTTCGGAAACTTATACCGATGATGCATACGATTGGAAACTACATCCCATTGTTTGTAAACTGTTTAATTCGCAGAACAAATCGGATTACGAAAAGGGCTTTACACCCGACTATAAGCTGGATGAGGCCACCGAACTGGATCAATTTCTTGAATTCGGCAACACCAACGAGTTGTTGCTAAATGCGGCACTCCGTATTATTGACGGAAGTTATACCCAGGCTACAACGAAATCGGCAATCTCCTTCACGCAGAATCTGCAGAAAGTTTCCGGATCATTGGATCGGAAGGCAACCCCAGGAGTGGTTATCGATATAGAAACCGGACAAGAATAAATAAAGAAAGGCATCCTGAAGAATCATGGATGCCTTTCTTTTTACCGACTGGTGTTTGTTATTTATTCCACCATACTTTCGTGTCTAACTGATCGCCCCCTTGTTGAGCAACAGCCTTTTGGTATTGAGCCGAATTAAGCTGTACCTCGTTGTTGGGATATAACAACCGGGATGGAACAGACGAAATACCGATTGGTTCGAAGGTTTTGGTAACAGGCTGACCGTTTACAGTTCCTTTCCAAACAATATCTCCGGCTTTGATCAGGAAATTTGGATATCCGGTACGTCGATATTCGGCCCAGCCTTCGTTGCCCTGCATGAATAGAGCCACCCATTTCTGAGTCAGCACCGTCTCCTGTGAAGCAGGGGGAGCCGACTGAAGGTAGGAATCTACAGCCGTATTGGATATACCCCACTTCTGCATGGAAGCACGAATCCCGTTCAGGTAGTGCTGCTGATCCCAATTCTTGTATTCGGACAAGATGAACTGCACTTCGGCATACTCCATCAATACCTCCTTATAGTCACTTTTGTAAAAGGCTGCACCCGGTTTGCTTACGGAATCGGGACTCACCAAACTGGCTGTAAACATATCCATCCCATAGTACTGGCCCACATAGTTTCCTTTGCTGTTAGGTTGTGCATACACGCTCAGACGCGGGTCCTGAACCGGAAATACCGCCTTCTTACCCTGTAGAAAATCTACAAACACATTACTTACAGCATAGTCGTTTCGGTTTGCCAAAGTCGTGGCTTTGTAAAACGGAGCCTGGTTGGGGGCATTGGTTTCGAAAGCCAGCAATGCATTGTCGTCGTTGCTTTCAAAAATAGGATACTGTGCCGGATTAGCCAGAATCTCCTTTATCCGGTTGTCTGCCTCATTCAGCTTATTCCGTACACGGTTTGCGATACGAAGACTTAGTGAATTGGCAAACTTTTTCCATTTCAGGGCATTACCTTTATATATGGCATCACCGCTTGCAAATGCGGAAGAACCCGTATTCAGTTGGTCCGAAGCCTCTTTCAGCTCTTTCAGTAAATCCGCATAGATCAATTCCTGTTTGGCATACTGGGCATAAATCACACCCTGATCCGCTTTACCGGCATCAAATGTGGCATTGGATCCGCCAAAAGAACTGTAAGGGATATCACCCCAGGTATCGGTCATCACCTGATAGGTAAACACCTTCAGGATACGTGCAACGGCAATCTGGTTGTTGTTATCGCCGTTCTGGGCAGCCTGAGCTTTAGTGGCTTCGTCTACATTAAGCCTGATAATTTCATCCAGGTTGCTCTGCGCCAGGTATAGATTCTTCCATGAATCATTCCCGTTGGAACTGATCCAGTAATAGCGGTCGGCATCCGTATAGGTATTATTCGCCAACCATTGCACATAGAGGTCGGAACGACCGATCGACAGGTTGGTGGAACGTATCTCATCTACGATGCTTCTCTCCACATAAGCAATTAAACTTTGGGTAGGCACCTTCTCCGGACTGTTCGGATTCTTGTTAATTGCTTCAAAGTCGGAGCAGGAAGCCAAAAATACCAACAAGCCCGACACTATCCAATTTAGACTATTATTTCGTTTCATTTCGCTGATCATTTTTATAGTTAAAACTTAGCACTGATATTGAATCCGTAAGTAATCGGAGAAGGAATGTTACCGCCATCCAGCCCCTGAATATTACCGGAGCTCTGGGTAAAGTCGGGATCAAAATTCTTATTAGCCTTCCAGATTGTCCACACATTGTTGGCAAAAACGGAGAATCTCACATCCTTCACAGCCGTATCACCCAGACGAGGAACGGTATATCCTGCCGTAATCTCCCTCAGTTTCACGTAATCCGACTTAAACACATTCTGCGCCTGCACCCCGCTGCTATGCGAGCGCCCCCATTCGAAGGCCGATACGTTCTTATCGTTAGGGCGGGTGTTTGTAACCGTATAGCTTCCATCCGCATTATAGGCAACCGTACCCTGAACACCCTCCAACACCAATCCATTCTCGCGGATACCATTGGCGGCAGTTTCCTCCAGTGTTCCGGAATACATACCGTATTGTTGGGTGATGGAATAGAAGTATCCCCCTTTGCGAACGTCAATCAAGAATCCTGCGTCGAAGTTTTTATACCGGAAACTATTCCGCACTCCTCCCAGCCAATCGGGCAGCACACTTCCCAAGCCTTCTGTCTGAGCCGTTTTCGCATATACGCCATTGGCGGCAACCACCTTATTCCCTTCGCTGTCGAATACATAATTGTAACCCATCAGCTCGCCGTAAGGCTTCCCAACGGTAGCATGCAGCGCCACAAACGATGAAGCAATCTGCAATGTTTTCAGCTGGTCGTTCAGTTTTTCCACCTTGTTGTTGTTTTTCGACCAGTTGAAAGTAGCCTCCCACTGGAAATTTGCTGTCTGCACAGGTACCACATTGAGCACCACCTCAAGCCCTTTGTTGCTGATCTCTCCGGCATTCATCCACTGACTTGTATATCCGCTCGAAGCAGCCAAAGGCACCTGCATAATCTGGTTTTTGGTCAGGTTATTGTAATAGGTAAGATCCAGTCCTACGCGGTTATTCAACAATTTAAGCTCGATACCCGCCTCCACAGAATTGGTAAGTTCCGGTTTCAGATGCGCATTGTTCAATATTATATCCAGTCCGTAGTTGGGAACCCCGCCAAAGGAGCTGTTCTTGTACTCGTAGGTACGCGACAAGCTGTAGGGATCCGTATCGTTACCCACCTGGGCCCATCCCAGACGAACCTTACCGAAGTTAAGCCACGAAACAGCTTTCACTGGTTCGAGTTCGGTAAAGATAAAACTGCCCGAGAAAGAGGGATAGAAGTACGAATTCTCGTTGGCAGGCAAGGTGGAAGACCAGTCGTTACGGAAAGTCGCATCGGCAAACAAGATACTTTTCCATCCCAGCGAAACATTGCCCAGCAGCGAACGGATCTCTTTCCGATAGGTCTTATCCGTAGTAAGCACACTGGTAGCGTTGCTCAGGTTATAATATTCGGGGATAATAAGTCCCCCCTGCGTTTCGCCGTTATTGATATTGCGACGCTGGTGCATCAGGTTGGTCCCGATAAAAGCATTTAAAGTAAAGTTTTTAAAAGCCGTATTATAGTGAAGCATAGCCTCGTAGTTGAACTCCTGGAACCGCTGCACCTTCTCGCTGTACATGGATGTTGTACGAGAATAGACCGCGATACGATCTTCCACCGAATAGGTGTACACGTCGCCATGCACCTTGGCCGTAGCTTTCAATCCCTTGGCAATGTTCCATTCTACGCCCGCATTTCCATACACACGGTCGCGGTTCTCGTCGGAATAACTGGTATACGAAGCCCAGTAGGGATTATCTATATATTTGGCCTTCAGGTTATCCCACGAGGTAACGTTCCAAAGTCGTTGCGATCCGTCCGGACGTTTATAGTTAGACAACTCCTTGTAATCCACCTGATTCTGTCCCCACGAGTAAGCCTGGGTAATCACATTCCGGTTGGAAGTACCTGTCCACGGACGACCAACCACCCCGGTATTCATATAATTTACGGAAGACGAGAAGATAAAGTTCTTATGTTTCAGGCTACCGCTTGCACTGAGATTGTTACGGGAAAGCTTTGAATTAGGAGTGGTTCCCGTTGCCGTACGGTTGGTATACGATACGCGGTAATTTGCAATCTCATTTCCTCCGCGAACCGAAATATTGTTATCGAAAGCCACACCCGTCTTAAAATAATACATCAAGTCGTGCTCCGGATATTTCCATTCGGTAGTCTTCAGATAACGGGCCTCATCTTCCGGATAAAGGTTTTCCCACGAAAGTACCTGCTGACCGCTGAATTTAGGTCCCCAACTCTCGTCGATGGCATAGGCAGGCACATTGTAACTCTGTCCGTTTATAACAACCTGGTTGAAAGTCTGCTGATTGCTGGCGCCCCCTCCGTACAATTTCTGCATGGGAGCAAAGCTGCTTCTAAGCTGGTTTTCCAGACTGATACCCGTACTCAACGATATCTCTGTCTTATTCTTATTGGTGCCCTTCTTGGTTGTAATCAATATCACCCCGTTGTTCGCCCGCGAACCATATAAAGCAGTTGCCGAGGCTCCCTTAAGAACCGACATACTTTCTATATCGTCCGGATTGATATCGGCAGCCGTATTACCATAATCCTTTTCGCCATACCCTATAGCCGTAGTGGTGCTACCCAACTGCGTATTGTCGATTGGCGTACCATCTATTACGTACAAAGGCTGGTTGTTTCCCAATACCGAACTCACCCCGCGAACCAACACACGGCTGGATCCACCCAAAGCACCTCCGGCGGAGATAATCTGCAAACCTGCCACCTTTCCTGAAAGCAACCCGATGGCATTGGTCTGACGCGATTTGGTCAGCTCCTCACCCTTTACATCCTGTACCGCATAGCTCAGGGCCTTCTTCTCTCTGGATATACCCAAGGCAGTAACCACCACCTCGTCTATATTGATCAGATCGGGCAACAGCACGAACCTTAACTCCTTTCCTGCTGCAGCAGGAAGTTCCTGCGATTTGTAACCCAGTGAAGAGGCTACAAGAATAGCCTCCGCAGTAGGCAGACTGATTGAAAACTGTCCGTTGCCGTCGGTAACCACCCCGTTGGTTTTTCCTTTCTCATACACTGTGACGAAAGGAAAAGGGGTATTGTCTTCTCCGTTGATCACCTGTCCTTTTACAGTAATCTGCGCACCCGCCTTCACCAGGATAAACAGTGAGAGAACAAGGAACAGCGCTTTTCTGATGAATTCTTTGTTTCGCATTATGGTAACTTTTTTAATTAATTCATTTAATGCGACAAAATTATGCCGAACAACATGTTTAGGAAATACCATACCTATGGTATATTTATAAATTGTAATTCTCGATAAAAAGAGTTAATATTGCAGTCATCTTACAATACTTTAAAACCATAATTAAATTAAACATGAAGTACAATGTTGCCATAATAGGGGGAGGTCCCGCAGGCTATACAGCAGCCGAAAAAGCTGCAGCTCAGGGCCTTTCTGTCGTCCTATTTGAAAAAAATGCTTTAGGAGGCGTATGTCTCAACGAAGGATGTGTGCCCACGAAGACACTTCTTTACTCGGCCAAGGTATATGATACACTGAAACATGCATCCAAATACGGCATATCGGCCGATGCCTTCTCGTTCGACATGGACAAGATCATAGCCCGAAAAAATAAAATTGTAAAAAAGCTGACCGGAGGCATCAAGCTGAAAATGAAAGAACATCACGTGGAGGTGATACAGGGCGAAGCCTGCATCCGGGGCTGTGGGGCCGACGGAACTATCACCATCACCTGTGCCGACGATACCTTCGAGGCGGAGAACCTGCTGATATGCACCGGGTCCGAAACAGTTATACCCCCCATCCCCGGCTTGGCCGAGGCTCCCTTCTGGACCAACAGAGAGGCGCTGCAAAGCAAGGAACTTCCCTCATCGCTGGTAATTATAGGCGGAGGCGTTATCGGGATGGAATTTGCCTCCTTCTTCAACAGTATGGGTACAGAGGTGCATGTTATCGAGATGATGGACGAAATACTGGGAGGTATGGATCGCGAGATATCGGCCATGCTGCGGGCGGAATACACGAAGAAAGGGGTTAAGTTTCAGCTGGGAACCACGGTTACGGCCATACACGGCAACACGGTGGAGGTTTCAAAAGACGGAGCTGTAAGCACCGTTACTGCCGAAAAGATACTAGTAAGCGTAGGCAGGCGTCCGGTTAGCAAAGGATTCGGACTGGAAACACTGGAACTGGAGATGAACCGGGCTGGTATTAAGGTAAATGCCTTTATGCAGACTTCGCGCCCCAATATATATGCCTGCGGAGACATAACCGGCTTTTCGCTTCTGGCGCATACAGCTGTAAGCGAAGCCGAACTGGCAATCAAACATATCCTGGGTAAGGCGCCGCAGGGCATCAACTATCTTACAGTTCCGGGGGTGGTCTATACCAATCCGGAGGTTGCCGGAGTCGGTAAAACAGAAGAACAACTGCAGCAAGAGGGTGTTGCCTATACGAGCCGTAAACTACCTATGGCCTTTTCGGGCAGGTTTGTTGCAGAAAACGAACAAGGAAACGGACTGTGTAAAATATTGCTGTCGGCAGACGGCACCATCCTGGGCGCCCATCTGCTGGGCAACCCAGCATCCGAACTTATCGTCAACCTGGGTATAGCCATTGAAAAGAACATGACGGCCCGGGAACTTAATTCCATGGTTTTTCCGCATCCAACGGTGGGAGAAATCATAAAGGAGACTTTATTTACATAGAAATAGCTACCTTTGTACCCAAATAAAACGTAATAGTGAGTACATTGGTAACCATACAAGCTAGCGGAACCCACGGATTTGAAGGATTTGTGGGTATCCGTCTCTGGGACGGACAACTGATCAACGATGTAATGTTTGCATTACTTCTTGTTCAGTTGTCAGTTTTTGCCATTGTGTACCGTAATTATATCCGTCACTTTATTAAGATGACAAAAGATGTGTTTCTGGTTAAAGAGCGCCACAGTCTCTTTACACAAACCGTCTCCAACGATGTTTTTTACAGAAACTTCATGATTTACCAGGCACTTTTATTGTGCTCGCTTGCCATCTACGCCATCGGCCGGTCGTACGGATACGTATCCGGGTTAAACGAAACGCAGACTCTGCTCACCATCGCAGGTCTGTTTGGCGTATCCTTCCTTTTTTATCAGTTCAAGCAATTCATCTATTTCATTATGGGTGTCATAATGGACGACCACTTCAAATACAAGCTGTGGAAAACAAGTTATAACGCCATCATCGGTTTATGGGGTGTTGTTTTATATTTGCCTGTTTTATGGCTCTCTTTCGTAGAAACCTATACGGCTACCCCCACAATATTGTTCATTATTAGCTATATTTTGTGTCGATTTGCAATTATTTACAAAACGATACGGATATTTTACAAGAAAAAAAGCGATTTATTCTACTTAAGTTTGTACCTTTGCGCCCAAGAAATTTTACCTCTGGTATTTTTGTACGAAGGTTTAACTTATTTGTATAACTTTATCGAGACAAGTACTTTATGGCATTGAAAATAAAAAAAGTATTGGTGTCACAACCCAAGCCTGCAACCGAGAAATCTCCGTATTTCGATATAGCAGAGAAATTTGGAGTGGAAATAGATTTCCGCCCATTTTTTAAAGTAGAACCGTTAACTTCCAAAGAGTTCAGACAACAGAAAATCTCCATTTTGGATCATACAGCCGTGGTGTTTACATCGAGGCATGCTATCAATCACTTCTTCCACCTGTGCGAAGAGCTGAGGGTTGCCATTCCGGAGACGATGAAATACTTCTGTGTTACGGAAGCAATTGCAGTTTACCTGCAAAAATACATTGTATACAGAAAGCGCAAGATCTTTTTCGGTCAGACCGGAAAAGTGGAAGATCTGGCCGTTGTTATAGGTAAACATCCCAAGGAAAAATACCTGATACCTGTATCCGATATACACAAGGAAGATTTGATTTCGTTGCTTGAAGCAAAGAAAATCAGCTACACCAAAGCGGTTATGTACAGAACAGTAAGCAACGATTTTGAGGATAACGAGAAATTCGATTACGATATGCTGGTATTCTTCAGCCCGTCCGGAATCTCTTCTTTATTGAAGAACTTCCCCAACTTCGAGCAGAAAGATATCAAGATCGGATGTTTCGGACCTACAACCGCTAAAGCAATCAAAGATGCCGGTTTAAGGCTGGATATGGAAGCTCCCACGCCGGAGGCTCCCTCCATCACAGCTGCCCTGGAAATATACCTGAAAAAGCAGCAGTCCGAAAAAGGATGATAGACAGAAGGCATACTCTTTCAAAAGAAGAACGGCTTTCGTGGAAACGTCACATTGATTTGTTGTTTGCCGAAGGCCGTTCTTTTATATCTTTCCCCCTTCGGGTAGTATATCTTCCGGTAGAAGAAAAGGAACTCCCGTCGAGGGTAGCCATCATGGCCAGTGTACCCAAAAAGAAATTCAAACGGGCCAACAAGCGGAACCTTATTAAAAGGC